>DATJEQ010000150.1:0-9699 GCA_035496495.1 Polyangiaceae bacterium | reverse complement strand
GCCGTTTGAATGCGGCAACGACAGCGAAGGGGCGGGCAAAGCCCGCATGAGCGTCAAGTTCTACTTGGCCGCCATCCTGTTCGTCGTTTTCGATATCGAGGTGGTCTTCATGTACCCCTGGGCTGCGCTGTTCAAGGGCCTGGGTTGGCTTGGGTTTGGCAGCATGGTCGGTTTCATCGCCGCGCTGCTGATTGCCCTGGTTTATTGCTGGAAGAAGGGAGCACTCGAATGGGAGAGCTGAAAACCCAACACGAGAAAACCCAGCACGATGCGTTGGTTGGCCCAGCCGGTGGAGACGGCTTCGTCACCACCAATCTGAAAGACATGCTCGCGTGGGCACAGAAGTATTCGCTGTTCATGTACCCATTTGTCACCGCGTGTTGCGGGATGGAGTTTATGGGGGTGACTAGCCCACGCTACGACCTGTCGCGCTTCGGCGCAGAAGCGCCGCGTTTCTCCCCTCGGCAGTCGGATCTCTTGTGGGTGGTGGGAACGATCACTCAGCGCCAGGCCCCGATTCTCAAGCGCATTTACGAACAAATGGCGGAGCCCAAGTGGGTGGTCGCGTTCGGCACCTGCGCTTCCTGCGGCGGCTTTTACGACAACTACGCATGCGTTGCGGGTCTGGATAAGATCATTCCCTGCGACATTTACATTCCCGGCTGCCCGCCTCGTCCGGAAGCGGTGCTCGACGGATTGATGTTGCTGATGGACAAGATCCAGAGCCGCGATCCGCGCCCAGCCACGGTTAAGCCGCGCAACGATCCGGCGGTGGATCCCGCCTTGGGCCTTTCCAGTTTGGGCTCTTCTGATTTGGTGCGGCTGCGGCGGAAAGACGCAAAAAAATCCGACGCGTAAAGAGTTCCTATGTCGAAAGCGTTGCTCGATCTCGTTCGCGCCCAATTCGCGGATTCCGTGCTCGAAACTCACGCGCAGCACGGCGATGAAACGGCTGTGCTCAATCCGCAGGCCTGGCACAAAGTCGCGACTTTTCTGAAGACAGATCCACGCGCCGCGATGGACATGTTGGTGGATCTGACAGCGGTGGATTATCCCGATTCAGATCCGCGCTTCGAAATCGTGGCGCATTTCAATTCGCTGACGCTCGGGCACCGGCTGCGGCTCAAAGCCAAAGTGGGCAACAGCGCGGGCAACGAAGCTCAAATTGCCAGCCTTGCCGATCTGTGGGGCAGCGCGAATTGGATGGAGCGCGAAGTGTTCGACATGTTCGGCGTCGTGTTCAGCGGTCACCCGGATCTACGTCGCATTTTGATGTATCCAGAGTTCGTGGGGTATCCACTGCGCAAGGATTACCCGGCCGATCGCATTCAGCCGCTGGTGCCCTTCCGCGATGTGCCGAACATCAGCAAGGTCGCACCGTTCAATCAACATGAGGGCATGAGCTTTGGGCGCCAGGTGTTCGATGGCCAGCATGGTGCGGCGCACGGGCAGGGCGACGATGCCGACCTGTTCCCACCGGAGACCAACTGATGGAGCCGCTCGATCTCGAACACCAAGAGTCGGAAATTGAGCTCGCCGGCGAGCCCATGTTGCTCAACGTGGGCCCGGCTCATCCGGCAATGCACGGCACGGTGCGCTGTGTGATGGAGCTTTCCGGCGAGACCATCGAGCGCGTCGATGTGCAGGTGGGTTACTTGCACCGCGGTTTCGAAAAGATGTGCGAGCGCGGCACCTGGACTCAGGTTTTCCCCTACGTGGATCGCTGCAATTACATCTCGCCCATGCTGAACAACGTCGGCTTCGCGCTGGCGTGCGAGAAGATGCTCGGCATCGAGGTGCCCGCGCGCTGCGCGTATTACCGCATTGCGTTGGGTGAACTCGCGCGCATTTCGGATCATCTGACCTGTGACGGCGCGATGGCGATGGAGCTCGGCGCGTTCACGCCCTTCCTGTGGATGATCAAGGCGCGCGAGATGATCTGGGATGTGATGGAGGAAGAAACCGGCGCCCGTTTGACGCACAGCTTCGGCCGCATCGGTGGCATGGCCAAGCCGCCCACCGCCGGTTTCAAAGAGACCGTGCGTGCGACGGTGGATCAGGTGCTCTCGGTGGTTGATGAAGTCGAGCAACTGTTGCTCGGCAATCGCATCTTTTTGGATCGCTTGCAGAATATCGGGATCATTTCAGCAGAAGATGCCATCTCGCTGGGCTGGACGGGCCCCTGTTTGCGCGCCTGTGGCGTGCCCTACGATGTGCGCAAGTCGCATCCCTACGGTCGTTACGACGAGTTCGATTTCGAAGTTCCTGTGGGCACCACAGGCGACTGCTTCGATCGTTTCATGGTGCGCATTGCGGAAATTCGGCAGAGCGCCTCGATCATTCGCCAAGCCTTGGAGAAGCTGTCGGATTCAGGCTCGGTCAACGTCGACGATCCGCGCGTGGTTTTGCCGGAGAAGAACGAGGTGTACACCACCATTGAAGGCACCATTCGCCACTTCAAGATCGTAATGGAAGGGCTGAAGATCCCTGCCGGTGAAGTCTATTCCTACACGGAAGGCGGCAACGGCGAGCTGGGGTTCTACCTGGTGAGCGATGGCAGCGGCACTCCGTACCGAGTGCGTATTCGCCCGCCGTGTTTCCTGGTCACCGCCGGCCTGGGCAAGATCATCACCGGCGCCATGATGTCGGACGTTGTCCCCTGTTTTGGATCGCTCAATATGATCGGTGGGGAATGTGATCGTTAAGGTGCAGAAGCCTTTGGAGAATAAGCAACATGCCTAGCTTCAAGTTGGACGATCGGGAGATCCCTTTTGAAAAAGGGGACACCATCATTCGCGCGGCGCAACGCGCGGGCATCGATATTCCTCACTATTGCTGGCACCCGGGGCTCAGCGTTGCAGCCAATTGCCGCATGTGCCTCGTCGAGGTGTTGCCGCCCCCTGGTCGCCCTGCGCTGCAGTTAAACGTCCTCAACTACGACGCTCAATCGGGCCAGTACATTTCACAAACCAAGCCGAAATTGCAGCCCGCTTGCCAGCAAGCCGTCGCGGAAGGCATGGAAGTTAAGAGCGATTCGAGCGAGCACGTGCGGCGTGCGCGCTCTTCAGTGCAGGAATTGCTGCTGCTCAATCACCCGGTGGATTGCCCCATTTGTGATCAGGCCGGTGAGTGTCGTTTGCAGGATTATTGGCTGGAGCACCAGCATGACGCCAAGAAGATGACGGACGAGCCGGTGCACAAGCCCAAGGCCGTCGTTTTTGGTCCCACCATTGTTTACGATGCCGAGCGCTGCATCGTGTGCACGCGCTGCGTGCGCTTCTGCGAAGAGGTGGCGAAGGATCCGGTGCTCAGTGTGCGCGAGCGCGGCAATTTGAATGAGATCGTGCTGGCCCCGGGTCGACAACTCGATCACGGCTACACGCTGATGACCGAATACGTCTGCCCTGTGGGCGCGCTCACTGCTGTGGATTTCCGCTTCAAGGCGCGCGTTTGGTTCCTGCGCAGCGCTCGCACCGTGTGTCAGGGTTGCGCCACCGGGTGCAATGCCTATTTGGATTACGATCCGCGGGTGGATCGCGTGCATCGCCACCGCCCCCGCGAGAACGCACAGGTGAATGGCTATTGGATGTGTGACGAGGGAATGCTCGATTACCAACGCGTGCACGCAAACCGTGTGTTGACAGCGAGCGTTGGGGGACAGGCCTCCGTGCTCACCAGCGCGCTCGACAGCGCAGCGCTGCTGCTCAAGGATTGCCCGCCGCAAAAGTTAGCGATCGTGCTCAGCGCACAGCACTCGAACGAAGACAACTTCGCGTTGCTCAAGCTGGGTCGCGACGATCTCAAAGTCTCGCAGCTGTTCTTTGGCGGCAAAGCGCCGGGCACAGCCGATGACGTTTTGCGCAATGCAGACAAGAATCCGAACACCGCGGGCGTGAAGAAGCTCGCGCCCACCGCGCGTCCGTTGGCCGAGTTGAAGACTTTGGTCGAAACCGGAGCCATCACGCATGCGTTGGTGCTCGGTGCGGATGCTCCCACGCCGGATTTGGTGCAGATGCTCGGGAAGCTCAAAGGCTTGGTGGTTTTGGCGGTGGAAAAGGGCCCATTGGCATCGGTTGCCTCCGTGTTGCTGCCAGCCAGCAGCTGGGCTGAAAGCGAAGGCACGTTCGTCAATGCCAGAGGCCTCAGCCAGCAGAGCGACAGCGCGATCAAGCCGCAGGGCGATTCGCGCCCGGCTTGGAAACTCATCGCCGCCCTCGCGGTGCGCATGGGTCTAGCGGTGGATTGGCGCAAACTGGATCAGCTTGAGCAATCGATGCGCAAAGCCGTTGGAGCGGGCGCTGGCCAAACAACTGGCGCTTCTGCTGGGGGCGCTTCCGCTGGAGGTGCGCAATGAAGGAAGCGCTGCTACACGGTCTCGCGATCGCCTTGCCGTTCTTGAAGGCGTTCTTCGTGGTGATGTTCTCGATGAACGTCGCCGTGATCCTCACCTGGGTGGATCGCCGTCAGGGCGCAATGATTCAGGATCGCGTGGGACCGGATAGGGCCGTGATTTGGCTGCCGCAGCGCGTTGCACAGGCCCTCGCATTGTTGCCCGCGTTGGGCGTGGCCTGCGCGGCGGTCGGCTTAGCGTTCTACGACAAGATGCAGCGCGCGGACTCGGGGGTAGGGGTCGACGCGGGAAAAGCGGTAGTCGCGAGTGAGCTCGCCGTTTTTGTGACCTGGTTCACCGGGATCATCATCGCGGGTGCAGTGAAGAGCCGCGGCGCCCAGAACAGCTTCGATCGCTTTGTGGCTTCCCTCGGCGATCCGCGTCGCTTGTTCTACGGCGGAATGATCGCGCACGTGGCGATTCTTGCCATTGTGGCGCTGACGAGTGGTCAGTCAGATGTGATCAATGCGGTGCTGCACGGCGGCGGCGTGGCTGTTCTTGCGGCTGCCATCGTTGGCGGAGCGGTGTACGCGGTGTTGGGTATGACTGAGCCCCGCGTCGGGCTGCGCCTGATAGGCCTGCTCCATCCCGCTGCGGATGGGCTGAAGACGGCGTTCAAGGAAGACATCGTGCCTCCCGGAGTGGATCGGTTCATGCACGGCCTGGCCCCGTTCATTTCCTTCTTCCCCGCGCTCGTGGTGCTCGCCGTGGTTCCTTTTGCCGACACACTGTGCACGGGCACCACCGATGGCTGGGCCGATCTTTCGAAGGTCCTTTCCGAGGTTCCGCGTGCGGGCTTGTGCACGGATGGCGCGGTTCGCTTTCAGGTGATCAATCTGAACGTCGGCATTCTGTATTTCTTCGCCGTTTCAGGAACCGGGATTGTGGGCGCGGCCCTGGGCGGCTGGGCCAGCAACAACAAGTACAGCCTGCTGGGCGGCCTGCGCGCGGCGAGCCAAATGGTTTCCTACGAAGTGACCCTCGGTCTGACCCTGATTGGCGCGATCATGATCTACGGCACTTTGCGGGTCGACGACATGGTGCGTTGGCAGGGGCAGAATGCTTGGGGCGTGTTCGTCCAACCGCTCGCGTTCTTCCTGTTCTTCGCCGCGGCAGTGGCGGAGTCCAAGCGTATCCCGTTCGATATTCCAGAAGGCGAAAGCGAAGTCGTGGCCGGTTACTTCACTGAGTACGCGGGCATGAAGTTCGCGATGTTCTTCTTCGCGGAATACATCGCGGTGGTTTCTTCCAGCGCCGTGATGGCCGCGATCTTCTTTGGCGGTTGGAATATGCCGTTCATCTTCCGTGACGGCATTGACGTTACCATTGGCGGGCAAACCTTCTTCCAGCAGGCGCTGCCCCATGGCTTGGTGATCTTGCTTGGATTTTTGAGCTTCGTAGGCAAGGTGCTGATGCTGTGCTGGTTGCAGCTCACCATCCGCTGGACGCTGCCCCGCTTCCGCTACGATCAGCTGATGAAGCTCGGCTGGCGCCTGTTGCTCCCCGCTTCCTTGATCAACATCCTGGTGACGGGGCTTGTGATCTTGGTGATTGACGATCTCAGCTACACCGCGATGCAGGGCCTGAAGCTCGCTGCCGATCTGAGCAACGCCGCGGTGGCGCTGGGTGGGCTCATCGCCGGCGCGGCCTTTATTCGCTTCGTGTTGCAACCCGCACAGCATCGCCGGGTACTCAGTTCAACTTCTGCTCAATTTGCTGCCGGAGGTACCCGGCGCTTTCCCATGGGGGCATAACCATGAAGACAGAAACCGCACCATTGGGTCCCAAGAAGGTAGTCGGCAAGCCGGTAGCGCGCCCGAATCGCAGCCCCACCGTTCAGTCCTATGTGCCTGAAATCGCTCGTGGTTTAGGCATCACCATGAAGCATTTCTTTCGCAACACGAAGGAAATGGTGCTCGGGCAACGGCCTGATCCAACGCTCGATGCAGTGAGCGATGGCATCAACACGGTGAGCTACCCCGAGCAACGTAGACCGTACCCCGAGCGTTTTCGCGGCATGCACCGCTTGACCCAAAGGGACAACGGAGAGCCGCGTTGTGTGGCGTGCCTGTGTTGTTCAACCGCTTGCCCCGCGCAGTGCATTCATATCGAGGCAGGCGAGTACCCGCAGGGCGATCCGCGTCGCGGTCACGAGCGCTTCCCCGAGCGCTTCGTGATCGACGAGTTGCGCTGTGTGTTCTGTGGCTTCTGTGTGGAAGCGTGCCCCGTTGACGCCATTCGCATGGATACCGGTATTCACGCGGCACCGTATGATTCGCGTGAGCAGTTCATCTTCGAGAAGGATTTGCTGCTTAAATTCCCGGGTCGCGACGGAACACACCGCCACGCCAACCCGCGTCATGAGCCGGGCGACGCGACTCATCCGGGTATCACGCGCGAAAAGGGTCACTGACCTATGGGGCACATTGTGTGCCCGGTCACGAAGTGAGATGGGAATTGAGCCGTGACCCAATACGAACCCGTCATTGGCCTTGAAGTTCACGCACAGCTGCTGACGCAGTCTAAGCTGTTCTGCCGGTGCTCGTGTGAATTCGGGCACACGCCGAATAGCAATGTGTGCCCCACCTGTTTGGGATTGCCTGGTTCGCTGCCGGCTATCAACGAAACGGCGGTGCGCATGGCGGTGCGTGCGGGCGTCGCGCTGGATTGTGCGCTTTCGCCGCGCAGCATCTTTGCCCGCAAGCAGTACTTCTATCCGGATTTGCCCAAGGGTTATCAGATCAGCCAATTCGATCAGCCGCTGTACGGAAACGGCCACTTGGATATCGACGTGGACGGCGTTCCTCTACGCGCGGGGATCACGCGCATTCACATGGAGGAAGACGCCGGCAAGAACTTGCACGGGATGGCGGGCAGCTCGGTGGTGGATCTGAATCGCGCCGGCACACCGTTGATCGAAATCGTGGGCGAGCCGGATCTTCGCAGCAGCGCCCAAGCGGCGGCGTACCTGCGGGCATTGCGGGAAATTTTGGTCTGCATTGGGGTGAACGACGGCAATTTGGAAGAAGGCAGCTTCCGTTGTGACGCCAACGTCTCGGTGCGGCCCAAGGGCAGCGAAAAGTTCGGCACGCGAGTAGAATTGAAGAACATCAATTCGTTTCGCTTCGTGCAGCGGGCGATTGATAGCGAAATTGCGCGTCAGATCGCCCTGCTGGATGCGGGGCAGAAAGTGGTGCAGGAGACGCGCAGTTTCGATCCGGACACCGGCAAGACCCGCAGCCTGCGCTCGAAGGAAGAAGCGCACGATTACCGCTATTTCCCCGAGCCGGATCTGCCCCCGTTGTGCATCCCGGATGCCATGCTGAATGAAGAGCGAGCCTTGGTGGGCGAGTTGCCTGCGCAGACGCGCGGCCGCTGGGTAACGGAATACTCACTGACGCCCGCCGCAGCAGCGACTTTGTCGCAACATCCCGACTGTGTGCGCTTTTTCGAAGCCGTGGTGGGCAGCTACCGCAACCCTGTCAAAGCGGCCAACTGGATCCAGACGGAAGTGCTGCGCAGCGCCAATTTGCATGGCCTGCACGCGACCTTCAGCGTCAGCGCATCACAAGTGGCGGAGTTGCTGCAGCTGATTGACGACGGAAAGATCAGCGGCAAGCAGGCCAAAGAGGTTTTTGCCGCCATCGAAAATACCCAAAAATCACCCGCCAACGTGGTGCAGGAGTTGGGCATCGCTGTTGTAGCGAACGAAGACGCGCTGATCGCGGCGTGTCAGAAGGTGATCGACGCCAATCCCAAACAGGTGGAGCAATTCAGGGCAGGGAAGCAGGCGTTGGTCGGCTACTTCGTAGGCCAAGTGATGAAGGAAACGCGGGGCGCAGCGGATCCGGCCTTGGTCAATCAGGTGCTCCTGCGCTTGTTGGGTGCAAATTAAGCGGCTCAGGCGATGAGTTCATTGCCGCATCCCGAGCCCATCAGCGGCGCCAATTATTCCGCCGCGGAACTGACGTTAGCGAACGACGCGGTGATCCTGTTGGATCAGCGGCTGCTTCCAAGCCGGGAAGAATACGTCCTGTTTCGCGACGTGCCCGCGTTGATCGAAGCGATCCGTTCCATGGTCGTACGCGGAGCGCCAGCGATTGGCATTGCGGCTGCGTACGGGCTAGTGGTTGGGGCGCGCACAGTGAGCAGCGAAGCCGAATTTCAGCGGGTGGCCGAAGCGATCGCATCCGCGCGCCCCACCGCCGTGAATTTGCGCTGGGCGATAGAGCGTTGCATTCGCGCGGTCAAAGCGGCAAAAGTGACTGACTACGCCGAAATCATCGCCCAGGAAGCGCGCGCAATTCACCGCGAAGATGTCGCCGCATGTCGGGAAATGGGGCGATTGGGCGCGGCTTACATCCCGGACGGCGGTACGGTGTTGACTCATTGCAACGCCGGAGCCCTAGCCACGGGGGGATACGGCACGGCGCTTGGCGTCATCCGCGGTGCGGTAGAGGCAGGCAAGAAAGTGCGCGTGCTCGCCGACGAAACCAGGCCGCTGCAACAGGGCGGCCGCTTGACGGCGTGGGAACTCGCGAAAGATGGAATTGCCGTTGAAGTCATTGCCGACAGCAGTGCCGGCTGGTTCATGGCGCGTGGCGAAATCCAAGCCGCGGTTGTTGGCTCGGATCGCATCGCGGCAAATGGTGATGTGGCGAACAAAATCGGCACCTATCAGGTCGCAGTCAACGCCCGCGCCCACAACATCCCGTTTTACGTCGCCGCGCCTTGGTCCACCGTTGATCTCTCATGCCCTAGCGGCGCCGACATCCCCATTGAAGAGCGCGCTGCGTCAGAGTTAACTCAAAGGGGCGACGTGCGCGTGGTGCCCACGGATGTCGGAGTGCGCAACCCCGCTTTCGACGTCACCCCCGCCCGCCTAGTCACCGCGATCTTCTGCGAGCGCGGCGTGATCCGTGAGGTAAGCGCGACGGGGCTCTCGCAGTTGACCTAACAATACCCGCTAGTTTGCAGCTTGAGGCGTGCTTCTGATCACGGCGAAGCCGGCGCCGTCGCGGTCGCTGATCACAGCGAAGCGGCCGACGTTGGGGATGTCGGTGGGGGAGACCATCACTTGGCCGCCGAGCTGTTTGGCTTTCTTGGCGATCGCATCTGCATCGGCGACTTCGAAGTACGCCGTCCACATGCTGGGCAAGCCTGCCAGGTTCTTGGGTTGAGGCATGCTGCCGCCGATGCTCGTGCCCTTGTTCTTGATCAGATTGTAGGTGAAGTCACCCATGGGTGCTGCCTCGACTTGCCAGCCAAAAAGCTTCGTGTAGTACGCAATTGCTGCGTCGACGTTCGTG
>DATJEQ010000149.1:0-5549 GCA_035496495.1 Polyangiaceae bacterium | reverse complement strand
CAGGTGGCAGCGGCGGAATGGTCATCGCCGCGGGCGGAGGCGGCACCGGGGGTCAACCCACGGCAGCAGGTGGAACGCCAATCGGCGGCATGAGCGCCGGTGGAACCCCGACGACAGCTGCTGGCGGCGCCGCCGGAGCTGCAGGAGATGCAACACAGGTCGCCGCTCCCAGTTCATCGGACAGCTCCGGTGGGTGCGCCATGGTGCCCCGCGCGGTCACAAGTCCCCTGGCCTGGTTTGCCTTGATCGGCTCCGCTCTGTTCTTCGCTTCGCGTCGTCGTCGTTGATCCACGGCGCGTAGACGCCATCGTCGCTGATCAACGGATAATGGTCAGCTGAAGCTGATGTTGTTGTTCTGGAACATCAACTTCATGCCGGCCTTGTCGACTGATTTGCCGTAGGCCTCGTTCGCGTCGACTATCTTTTTGGTCACCAAGTTGAGCAGCGCTTCGTTGAGCAGCTGCATCCCTAGATTGCGCCCTGTTTGCATGATCGAGGGAATTTGGAATGTCTTACCCTCGCGGATCAGGTTGGCCACGGCGCTATTGCCGATCAAGATCTCAAGGGCGGCGGCGCGTCCCCCGCCAATCTTCTTGCACAACGTCTGCGAAACGACACCCTTCAGCGATTCGCTGAGCATCACCCGGATCTGCTCCTGCCGATCCGTGGGAAACTGGTCGATAATGCGATCGACGGTGGAATAAGCGGTGGTGGTGTGCAACGTGCCGAACACCAAGTGCCCCGTTTCCGCGGTTTCAATCGCGATCGCGATAGTTTCCAAATCCCGCATCTCACCCACCAGGATGATATCGGGATCTTCCCGCAACGCGGCGCGCAGCGCGTGCTTGAAGCCTTCGGTGTGCACGCCCACCTCGCGTTGATTCACCAAGCATTTCTTGTTTTGGTGCACGAACTCGATCGGATCTTCAATCGTGATCAGGTGGCCGGATCGGGTGCGGTTGACCAGATCGATCAATGCGGCAAGCGTCGTGGATTTGCCGCTGCCCGTGGGGCCGGTGACCAGCACCAACCCCTTGTGTAGTTTGCCCAGATCCTGCACCGCCTGCGGCAAGCCCAATTCTTCGGCACTCAGAATCTTCGTGGGAATAGTTCGAAACACGGCCCCCGGCCCCATGCGGTCGCGAAAGACATTGCAGCGAAAGCGCGAGAGCGCCTTGATCTCATAAGCGAAATCCGTGTCGTTGCGCTTCTCGAACTCGTCGCGATTCTTCTGCGGCATGATCGGCCACAGCAGCGCCTTCATTTCGTCCGCCGTCACTTTGGTCAGGCCCGTGATGCGCACCATGTCGCCGTCTTTGCGCAGCATGGGCACTTCCTCGGAAGTCAGGTGCAAATCCGACGCCTTTTCTTTCACCATGATGTGAAACAGCTTGTCGATCGCGGGGGGGCCACTGGCCGCTGCGGGCGCAACCAGCGGCGCGGGGGCCAGCGGATTGGGCGCACTGGGCGGCGCGGCGGCAATATTGCCAGAACTGATCGCGCCGCTGGCGGGTGGCGGGGCTACAGGCGCGGCGGGAGCCTGAGCTTGCGAAGGAGCCACAGGCGGCGCAGCCAAAGGCGCGACGGCCGGCAAAGGAGCGGGCACAGCCACTGCAACAGCAGGCGCAACAGCCGCGGCAGCCGCAGTCGGCGCGCTCAACGGGGGCGGTTCGGGCGTACCTAAAAGCGGAGGTAAATCCAGATCGAGCGTCATTGCCTTGGGGGCCGGAGCATTGACCTGGACGTTTCGCTCGGTATCTCGAGGCGCTGCCCGCGATGGGCGCTTCGATTTCCGGGAGTTGGTACGATGACCCAATGCTGCAGGCTGCGCGTCCACCGGTGCCATGGGCGGCACCGCAGCTGCGGACTCGTCCGTCTTCTTGCGCACCAAGATCGCCGTCTCGCCGCTCCATTCGGAGACGACCAACTCAACCGGTTCTTTCCCCACCATCTGGTAGCCGAATTTGGCCGCGCCCTTGGTCTTGAGCGCGTCGTGGGCCGCGGTCGGCACGATCTCACCCACCAATTGGCGCAACTGCTGCGCGGAAGGCTGCTTCTCCATGATCGGCGCTTGGCGACCGTTGGCTCGCAACATGGGCTTTTGGCCCGCCAGCATATACAGCTCCGCGCCCGGACGCTGGAACATCGCTTGAATGAAACGATCGAGTTGCGCCACGTGCCCCTTACCGGAAACGCAATGATACCCAACTCCACCCAGTGATCATCTGTATTATTGGCTTCAGCTGGCGGCGGCTTGGGTTGGCGAAGGCCTCAGCTGGATGTTTCTGGAACCCGGCTTACTAGCCGCTCACCAGCAAGGCTCAGTCGTCGCCTTGATCCTCTCGCCCCAGCCCGCGTACCCGACGCCACAGCGCTTCTACCCCGCGAACACCCATCAACACCACAACCACCACAACCGCCATGGACACCGCCGCACCAGCCTCTTTGAGCGCAATGGCGGATCCGATGGCAGCGAGCACCCAAATCACGGCGGCAGAGGTCACACCTTTGGTTACCCCGTCCCTCGACAGCATCACCCCGGCGCCCAGGAAGCCAATTCCCGCGCAAACTTGACCCAACACGCGCGACGGATCGACTCGCTGCGTGTCCAGGTGAACCGACAAGTACACGAACAGGAAAGTGCCCACGCACACCAGCGCGCTGGTGCGAACGCCCGCTGGCTTGCCGCGCAGCTGGCGCTCAAGACCAATGGCGCCACCGCACAGCAGGGCGAGCACAATGCTCAGCCAATACTCGGTGTTCCAGGCCGTATCCCAATTCACTACCCGAGATTAGCCCAGAACTGCGGAACGTCGAAATTTCCCGCGCATTCGCACAGCGTCGGTGTGCTCAGGGGGCCACTCCGATCGCCAGTCGCCGCACCAGCTTCTGGAACTGACGCCGTGCTGAACGTAACCTGGCGTACACGGTATTCACGTTCAAATCCAAAGCGCGTGCAATCTCGGCTGCACTCAATCCTTCAAGATCCGCCATCACGAACACCGCGCGCTTATCGGCATCGATGGCTTCCAACGCCAGCCGGGCAATGCGCACCGCTTCGGCAGAACGCAGTCGTTCATCCGCAGAGGCCTGTTGGTTGTCGGTCAATGTGTCGGGATCGAGCAGTTCGCCCACCGCCCGATGCGAGACGCTCTTGCGACGCTGTGAGCGATGATGGACTTGGACGATGTTGAGGATGAATCCGAAGATCCACGTGCGCACACTCGAGCGCCCGCGAAATTGCGAGAGGCGACGGTGAATCGCCAAGAAGACTTCTTGGCACACATCGTCGAGCGACGCTTCGGGTACGCCCAACCGGCGCGCCGTGCGCCACACCAGCGGAAAGTATTCCTCATACAATCCCGGGAAGCTCGCCTTGTCCGGCAGGGGCTCGAAGTGCAACCCCGATTCCGCAGGCAACAATCCATCTTTCCCAGTCCGTGCAACCGCGCGGACTTTGCTCGCGCTAGCCATCAGCCCACCTGCACCTACCCTGAAGGCGACAAACCGATAGCGCGTTGTGAACGGGTGTCTTCACAGAGCCAGAAGGCTTCTATCGCATTGCCCCGCAGCGCAAGCTCATAACCAATCCGCTGTTTGCTCGCTGCGCGAAAACTCCACCGTTGCGGCAAATGACGCACCCGCTCCAACACACAGAGCAGAACCTCGCAGCGTGGCCGCACAAATCAGTGCTGGAAGGAAAGCGCTTGCCAAGCGCGGCTTGTTGGGGCGGGAAAGCCCGCGCACTCACTCAATAGCCAAAATCGACTTTGCCTTTGGTCGCTGGTTTGACAGCGGCGGGCTTCTTCACAACTGGCGCTGTGGTTGTAGGTTGCGTAGTGCGGCTTGCCTTGGGCGTTTGCGACGCTGCTGGCGCAGCCGGTTTGCTGGCGGCAGGCGCTGTGGCAGCTGGGGCAACAGCGGCAGCGGCGGGCCGCGCTACAACGGCTGCAGGCTGCTCTGCGGGAGCAGCCGCAGGCTTGGGCTCCGCCGGTTTGACCTCGGCAGGTTTGGCCTCTGCGGGCTGAGCCGGAGCAGCAGCCGCAGGCGCTGGAGGAGGCGGCGTTGCGCTGGTGTCAGCCGGTTTACTGCCCCCCATCATCGCCATGGCAATCACGCCTAGAAGAGCGACCGCGCCTCCACCGATCGCGAAGGGCAACCACTTGCGGCCGCCCGCTTGGGCCATAGCCGGCTGAGAGTTGGCCCAATTGCCGTGCGTTGCCGCGCCCCCGCCCGATTGGCCCGGTGCCGTGCCGGGCGAAACTGCACCCGCTGAAGCAGCGCCCGCAGCGGCTACAGGCATCCCCGCCTGCGTTCTGCCAGCGCCCAAGGCGGCAGACCCGGCCGGCAGCGAAGGGGTCATCCCTGGCTGCGGGAGCTGGGTTGCTCCGAATTCTGCCGCGGCATTGGTCGCTTCCGGCGGCAAGGTGACGCCCGCACCGGTGGTGCTCCAGCGATCCAGCGCCTCTCCAAAGTCACGCGCGCTGGCGAAGCGATGTTGTGAATCCCGCGCCATGCCCTTCTGCACCACAGAAGCAAAAGCGGGATCCAACTCCGGCACCAATTCAATCAATGGGCGCGGCTCTGACAACACGATCTTAAACATCAATTCGTTGAAGGTCTTGCCGTCGAAAGGCACCGTGCCGCTCAACCCCTCGTAGAGCATGGCTGCCACCGAATACAGATCGCTGCGCGCATCCACCCCGACGCCCTTGGCTTGCTCAGGCGACATGTAAAAAGGCGTGCCCATGACCGTGCCGGTGCGGGTCATGTTGTGATCGCTGGGATCTTGAAATTTCGAGATTCCGAAATCGATGATCTTGACGAAATCTTTTTGGTTGGCCTTGTTCTTCAGGATGAAGATGTTGTCGGGCTTCAGATCCCGGTGAACAATTCCGGCGTCATGGGCGGCCTGCAACCCCACCAGCACTTGCTTGAACACGGGCACCAATTCCTGCGCGGTCAAGCGCCCCTTTTGGGCAATGCGTTGACCCAGTGTTTCCCCGTCCAAGAACTCCATCACCATGTAGCGCGCGCCATCCGGCAAGCGACCCAGATCGATGATCTCCAGAATGTGATCGTTGCCGATTCTGCCGGCCGCTTGCGCCTCGCGCTCAAAGCGTTGAATCGCGTCCTGGCTCATGGAGGCGGCGCCATACAGCACCTTGATCGCGACTTTGCGGGAGATGAGGCGATTTTCCCCCTCGTAAACGGCGCCCATACCGCCTTCGCCGATCATGCGAAGAATGCGGTACTTATCATCGATCACATCTCCGATATTTAGCGACATCAGTCGTCTTCTTTCCTAAGCGCCCAAGGGTTCGCGGGCAGGATACGGAGTCTAACAGAAATCACAACCCTTGCTCGCGGGCGCGCTCCCGGGCTCGCAGCCGGCGGATAGCCGGGGCCAGGATCTCGGCGATTAACGCCCGGTATTCGATGCCGGCGGCATCCGCGATCAGGCACAAATCCGACCAACCGGGGCTCAGACCCGGCAGCGGGTTGCATTCGATGAAGTTCGGGCGCCCTTCGGCATCCAGGCGAAAATC
>DATJEQ010000148.1:0-7145 GCA_035496495.1 Polyangiaceae bacterium | reverse complement strand
CAATATTGGTCACCACGGCAATCGTGGGTGTGAGCTTGAGGAACGAGCCGTCGCTTTCGTCTGCCTCCGCCACGAGTAGCTCCCCCGCCCCCAGGCGCGCGTTGCTGGCTAGCGCTGCCATGCGCCCACCGACCACCACTGTAGGATCCAACCCCGCAGCGCGCAGCACAGTGGCTACCAGCGAAGTTGTGGTCGTCTTGCCGTGTGAGCCGGCAATGGCTACCGCGTATTTCAGGCGCATCAATTCCGCCAGCATTTCAGCACGGGCGATCACCGCAATACCCAAAGCACGCGCTTCCACCATTTCTGGGTTGGTGTCGGCAACTGCGCTCGAATAGACCACGACATCGGCGCCGTGCACATTCTCCGACCGGTGCCCAATGTGAACGACCACGCCCAGCCGCTGCAGGCGTTCGGTCATCTCGCCCGCCTTCATGTCCGACCCGCTGACGTCAAAATCCAGCGAACGCAGGATCTCGGCGAGGCCGCTCATGCCAATACCCCCCACGCCAATGAAATGTACTTTTCTAACGCGACCGCGGAACATTAAATCGCCCCCAACAATTGAGCTGAACGCGGCATAGCTTTATCGTTGCGGGCCGCTGATTGTGTGTCTTGGTTTTCATCCGGCGAATCAATTTCGCCCGGCCGCACCGCCCCAAATCGCATGAGCCCAGCGAGCTGCAATAAGTCACGAGCCACCGCTTGTGCCGCCATCGGGCGCCCCCAATTGCGCGCAGCTTGGGCCATCTTTCGCAATTCCTCTGGGTTGCCAATCAACTGACCCAGGCTGGCGGCAAAGGATTCTGAAGTCACATCTTTCCCCTCGATGCAAACAGCCGCGCCGCAACCCTGGAGTGCCAAAGCGTTGTGCAGCTGGTGGTTATCCGCCGCAAATTCGAACGGAATCAGCACACTGGGTCGCCCGATAGCGCAAATCTCTGAAACGGCAGAAGCCCCCGCGCGACTCACCACCAAATCGCTCTGAATCAAAGCTTGCGGCATATCGTCAATGAATTCCAAAACCTGCACCTTGAGCTCTGGGCAATGCTGGCGATACAGCGCCGCCACTTGCTCAGCGTTGCCGCGACCGGCCTGATGCAAGACTTGAACAGAATTCGTCAACGCGGCCAGCGCCACTGGCAGCGCGTGATTCAATGTTCGCGCGCCCTGACTGCCACCCAAAATCAGCACCTTCACTGGACCCAGTGGCGTGACGTACGGTTGCGGCTCAAACCCGGTGCGCAACGCCACCCCAGAGCGCATGCAGATTTTCTTAGAGAAATATTTTTCGGTCTCTTCAAAAGCAACGTACGCCCGCTGCGCAAACGGCGCAATCATGCGATTGGCAAGGCCGGCGATGCTGTTCGGCTCCATCAATGCCAACGGGATGCCCGCCAAACGCGCTGCCAGAGAAACCCCACCCGCAACATAACCGCCCAGTGAGAACACCACATTCGGCTGATATTTCCTTAAGAGCGCGCGTGCTTGGCGCACCCCAACGAACAGCGAGCCAACGCCGCGCAGTGCACCTTTGAAGCCTCCGCCGCGTAACGCCGATGCTTCAATCAGTTCCAGGGTGTAGCCGCGGGCCGGCACCACGCGGGCTTCCAAGCCTTTGCTGGTACCTGCAAACACCAGTGACACATCGGGGCTCATCTTTTGCAGCGCGTCGGCCACTGCAATCATAGGAAATACGTGACCGCCGGTACCGCCCCCGACCAGCAGGA
The DNA here is from genome assembly GCA_035496495.1 of Polyangiaceae bacterium. Taxonomy (GTDB): domain Bacteria; phylum Myxococcota_A; class Polyangia; order Polyangiales; family Polyangiaceae; genus SZUA-265. Next base: position 5,415 of record DATJEQ010000148.1, on the reverse strand, counting down.
TGCACGGAGCGCTCACGCTTCCTCGTTTCCCTCTGGCGTGGGCGCTGTCACAACGGGGCGACGCTTCTTGCGGCGTGCACGATTGACCGGCGCGAAATCCGCCTCAGTGGCTAACAGAGCGCTGGCTTCCGGAGCAGGGCCATCGGCGAGGCGCTGATTTCTGGCAGGACCTCGCGAACGGGAAATGTTGAGCAAGATGCCCATTGCCGCAGCACTGACCAACAACGACGATCCGCCGTAGCTGATGAACGGCAGGGTCAGGCCTTTGGTGGGCAAAATGGCCATCGTCACGCTCAGATTGATCAACACCTGAAGCCCGAACAACACCGATATCCCAAAAGCGATGTAGGAGCCGTATTCGTCTTCGGCGGCGAGCGACGCGCGCACACCTCGCGCCACGATGGCAAGGTACACCACGCACAACAACGTAATGCCGATGAAGCCCAACTCTTCGCCAATGATCGAAGCGATGAAGTCGTTGTGCGCTTCCGGCAAATACAAAACCTGTAGCCCCTTGCCCAAACCGAGCCCGCTCACTTGCCCGGAGCCCAAGCCCATCACGGATTGAAAGGGCTGATAGGCCAGATCGTGCCGGTGCTGGTCCATATTCATCCAGGCCAGGATGCGTTCCCAGCGGTAGGATTTAAAGCGCACCAAGAGCACGGCAAATCCAGTGCCCACCGCACCAATCAACATCAAATAGGCGGTGCGCGCGCCGGCTACAAACAACAGTGTGAACGTGAGCAACGCCAACACCAGCGCTCCCCCGAAATCAGGCTGCCGCAAACAGAGCACTACCAAGAGGCCTGCCGTCATGAAATGAGGCAGCATTCCAACGGTGAAACTCTTCACCTGTTCTTTCTTCTTTGCGAGTGAGTAAGCGAGCCACAAGACCAGCGCGAGCTTGGCGCTCTCCGAGGGTTGAATGTGAACGGGGCCCAGAGCCAGCCAGCGTGCGGCGCCGCCACCGCTGTGACCAAAACCAATCACGCTGAGCAGCAACAACCCGGTAACGCCGATCAAGATGGGGTACGTCAGCGGCCGCAGCTTGGTGTAGTCAATGCGCGAGACCAGCGTCATGATGCCGAGCCCAGCCAAGGCGAACACTGCCTGGCGCTTCAGAAAATAGAACGGATCATGAAAGGTGACCGTCGCCTCGACGGCGCTGGCGCTGAACACCATGACCACCCCAAAGCCCAGCAACAACACGGCCAGCGCCGCTAAAATTGGGTCGACCTCGCCCTGCGGCGAGTTCGGGCGCAACAGACGCTGCAGCGTATCTTTCACGAGCTTTCCCCTTGCGTCAGGCCCTTGACCGCCTGAACGAACGCATCACCTCGCGCCGCATAGCCGGAAAACATGTCGAAACTGGAGCAGGCTGGACTCAATAAGACCGCATCGCCTTTTTGGGCAAGCTTCGCGGCAATTCGCACCGCCTCGTCCATGGAAGCGGCGCGCTCCAGCACCACGGCCCCCTGCAGAGCAGCGGCGATCTTGTCGGCCGCCTCGCCGATCAGCACACAAGCGCGGCCTTTTTTCTCCAGCGCCGCGCGCAAAGGGGCGTAGGACCCCAGCTTGTCGCGCCCCCCCGCGATGAGAACGACCCGCGACTCGGGAACGCCCCCCACAGCAGTAACGGCCGCCCCCACGTTGGTGCCTTTGGAATCGTCGTAATAGCGCACTCCTGCGATCTCGCCCGCCAGCGCCATGCGGTGGTGAAGGGGTTTAAATACCTGTAATCCTTCACGAATTGACTCAGGCGCTGCCCCGAAACGGCGGGCTGCGGCCACAGCTGCAGCAGCATTCAACCAGTTGTGCGTGCCGTGCAACGCACTGCGCGTCAGATCGAATTGCTCGCCAGTGAGTGTTTCAATGACGCCAACCGATCCCACCGCGTAATCAATCTCGCTGTCCACACCGGCTGCCCCGGCTTGCCCAAACCGGATCAAGCGCCCGTGGCCGCGTAAAGCTTGCTGCAAGCAGATGGGGTCGCCGGCGGGAACGATAGCGAAATCTCCGCGCTCTTGCCGCACAAAGGCGTTGCCCTTGGCATCGGCGTAATGCTGAAAACTGTCGTAGCGATCCAGGTGATCGTCGGTGACATTGAGCAGCACGCTGATCTTCGGTTGAAAACTGGGGGCGCGCTCCAGTTGGAAACTGGAGACCTCAACCACCAGCGCGTCGTAGTCGTGCCCGACCGCCTCGCAAAGCGGCGAGCCCAAGTTGCCGCCAGCAAAAACTTTCAGTCCTTGTGACAGAAGCAGCTGGGCGAGCAACGCCGTAGTCGTGCTTTTGCCGTTGGTGCCTCCCACCGCCAACACGGGAGCTTTACAAAAGCGCCAGCCCAACTCCAACTCGCCGATGACTTCGACACCGCGCTGCACGCAGCGATCGAGCTGCGGCAACGGTGGAATGCCCGGAGAGACGACGACCAAATCGACTTGCTCAAAGGGCGCATTGTCGTGGCCACCCAACACAAGCTCAATGCCCAACGCCTGCGCCGCTGGGTCGAGTTGTGAGGCAGAGCGGCTGTCGTTCCCGATTACCTTCGCGCCCTGATTGAGGCACAAGCGCGCAGCGGCCAGGCCGCTCTGCCCCAGCCCCACGATCAAAACTCGGCGCCCTTGCAGCTCCATACTCACCGCAGCTTCAGCGATGCCAACCCAACCAATGCGAGCAGCACGGAAATGATCCAAAATCGTACGATAATGCGCGGCTCCGGCCAGCCCTTCTTTTCAAAATGGTGGTGAATCGGAGCCATCAAGAAAATTCTTTTCTTGAACATTTTGTACCAGGCCACCTGGGTGATCACGCTCACGGCCTCGACCACGAACACTCCGCCAATGAGCACGCTGAGTAGCTCGTTCTTGGTGAACACCGCGAGCATTCCCAGTCCACCGCCGAGCGCGAGCGACCCCACGTCCCCCATGAAAACCTGCGCGGGATAGGTGTTGTACCAAAGAAACCCTATGCCCGCCCCGATCACACTTGCCGCGAAAATGGACAGTTCGCTCATTTCCGGCACACCGGGAATGTCCAGGTACTGCGCCATCGGGCGACCGAAAAGCACCAGGCCTCCGATGTATGCCCAAATCAAGTAGGTCCCCGCGTTGATCATCACGGGGCCAATGGCAAGGCCATCCAAGCCGTCAGTGAGATTCACTGCGTTGCTCGTGCCCACCACCACGAACACAGCGAATACAATGTAGAGCCAGAACGGCAACTCAATGGGGTGCTTGGAGAATGCCAAGAAGGGCAGCGCCAGGCGCGTGCGGATCAACAACCATTCGTGCGAAAGGCCGTGCGCGTATTGAAAAGCGTAGAGCAACCCGGCAGAGCCAATGGCCGTCTGGCCCAGAAGCTTGTAGCGCCCCGGTAATCCACCTGAGCTCCTCTTCATGATCTTCAGGCGATCATCCAAATACCCGATCAAACCATAGCCGGTGGTGACCACCATGGTGGCAATGACGAGGGCGTTGTGCACGTCAGCCCACAGCACTGTGGGCAGCAGCACCGCGAGTAAGATCAAAGCGCCGCCCATTGTGGGGGTACCTGCCTTGATCTTGTGCGACTCCGGGCCGTCGCCCCGCACCACTTGCCCAATTTGCTTTTTCTGCAGCTCACGGATGAACCACGGGGCCAGCACGAAGCACAACATCATGGCCGTGAGTGTGGCCATGATGATGCGAAAAGGAACGTAACGCAGCACGTTGAGCACCCCTGCCCAACCGAACCGCGTGCTCAACGGATACAGCAGATCGTAAATCACGCGGCTCGACCCTTCTTGTGCGCCAGGGCGGATACGACCTTTTCAAGACCAATGCCGCGGGACGCCTTGAACAGCACCACGTCGCCTGGCCTCACCCAGCGCTCGAGTTCAACGGTTGCAAGATCGGCAGTCGCCACGAATTGTCCCGGCATACCAGCCTTCGTCGCCACTTCGAACATTTTGGAGGAATCGCCACCCACCGCGATCAACCCCGCTGCCCCACTCTTGGCCGCTTCGGCCCCCATACTCGCGTGCTCAGCCGCCGACCAAGCCCCCAGCTCGAGCATTTCGCCCAAAACCAGCAAAAGCCGCGTCCCGCGCAAACGCGCGATCTCTCGCGCAACATCGATTGAGGCTCGCATGCTCGCTGGGTTGGCGTTGTAACTGTCGTCGAGCAGCAACGTGGCGTCCTTCAGCTCAACGGGGCGAAGCCGCCCAACCTCTCCAACTCCTTGATTTTCCAAAGCATTTGTAATGACCTGCGGGGCAACTGCGGCGTGCGTGATGGCATCCGCCACGCACACAGCGGCCAAAGCTGCCATCGCGCCCGGCATGCCCAAAAGCGACGTGCTGAATGTCGTGGCGTCTGATCGCTGCGCGCTGCGAAAAGAAACTGCCGAACGCTTCAGCGACAACAACTGTCGCTCCAGGATGCGGTACTCGCAATTCGCAGACGATCCGTAGCGGATCTGCTGAACCTTGCAGTTCGCCAATTGTCGCACCGCCCGCGCATCGTCCCCATTAGCGATCGCGATCTCGCTGGCGTGAGCCAAGAGCGCGCCTTCTTCGGCTTCGATTTCGTCGAGCCCACCCAAGCCTTCGGAGTGCTCCAAGTCGACCAATGTGAGCAGCGCAATATTGGGCGCGGTAACTTGAGCCAGAATGGGAACTTCACCGCGCTGATTGGTGCCAACCTCAATCACGGCCACGCGGTGCTGGGCCTGCAATCCGAACAACACCATGGGCACCCCCACACGGTTGTTCAAATTGCCCACACTGCTGTGCACCACACCGGGCAACACCGCATTGAGCAACGCGGTGATCGCGCAGCGCGTCGTCGTCTTTCCCGCTGAGCCGCCTACGGCGACCACAGTGCCCCCCCAGCGCCCCCGGTGAGCCTGTGCAAGCTGCCCCAGCGCATCCAAACAAGAAGGAACCTTGAACAACGGCACGCCAGTCGCCTCGACATCCTGCTCGACCATCACCGCTGCAGCGCCTGCTACCGCTGCTTGCGTAACGAATCGATGGGCGTCAAAGGTTTCCCCTTTGAGCGCCACAAAAAGCTTACCTTTCAGATTGGCACGCGTGTCGGTGGCAACGCCGCTGACACTGAAGCCTGGAACGGGGGCATTGACCGCAACCGCGCCGGTCGCCGCTTGAATCTCTGCCGTCGTGAACGCAGCGTTGTTATCGGGAATTGGAGTGGCCATCAGCCCCTCACTCCTTCGCGTGCACGGCGACGGCGCAGCGCTTCGCAGGCTTGCTGACGGTCGTCGAAATCCGTGCGTTGCGTTCCGATGATCTGGTACGTCTCGTGGCCCTTGCCTGCGAGCAACACGAGATCGCCCGCTTGCGCGCTCGCGATCGCTCGCTCAATCGCACTTTTTCGATCGAGATCCTTCACATGCGCGGTGTTCGTGAGTTGC
>DATJEQ010000147.1:0-7440 GCA_035496495.1 Polyangiaceae bacterium | reverse complement strand
CTGTTCGTTGATGACCACAACTCCAGCAGCAGTGCCATGGCCGAGGCAATGGGGCTCAATCTTGGGCAGAGCGGCTTCGTGTTCACCAGCGCAGGGCTGGATCCAAAGGACATGGTTGATCCGGCCGGTACCTTTTTTATGAAGCAAAAAGGCATCGACCTTTCCCGTCACAAGCCGCGGGCGGTCAGCGAAGTACCGAACTTGGATTACTACCAAATCATCGTTGCGTTGACTGAGTCAGCGCGGAAAATTTTCCCCCCACCTCCCACCAAAGCCGTCTGTTTGGACTGGAGCATGAAGGATCCGTCAACCGTGTATGGCACCGCTGACGAAATCAATGCGGCCTACGACGAAACGTATCGGTTCCTCAAAGCCCACATCCAAGATCTGGTGGAAGCGATCCTAGGGGATGCAGATAACAAATAGAGAAAGAACGAGGATAATCCCATGACGACGACAACCCAACGACGATCGGTGCTTTTGACCCTGGGCGCAGCGCTCGTGGCAACCTTGGCCAGTGGCTGTAAGAAGGACGAAGCTCCGACCGCATCCACGGAAGGCGCCAAGGTTGAAAAGGCCGTGGCTGAGGCACCCGCTGCTGCAAAAAAAGTGAGCATCCAGAACATCGGCTCAGACACCATGGTGAACTTGGCTCAAGCGTGGGCCGAGCAATACGCCAAGGTGGTACCTGGTGTTTCGGTTGAGGTGTCGGGCGGTGGCTCCGGCGTGGGCATTGCAGCCCTGATCAACGGCACGGCCGACATCGCCAATGCCAGCCGCAAGATGGAACCTGAAGAGACAGCGAAGGCCAAACAGTCCACCGGCAAAGAACCAACTGAGTTCACCGTTGGGTTCGATGGTCTGGCGGTTTATGTAAACAAGGCCAATCCGCTGGAGCAAATCAGCATTGAAGAGCTCGGCGAAATCTATCGCGAGGGCGGCAAATTCGACACTTGGTCGGACGTGGGCGTCAAGAGCATTCCCGGTGCGAAAGACAGCAAGATCATTCGCGTCAGCCGTCAAAACAACTCCGGCACTTACGCCTATTTCCGGGAGACCGTTGTCGGCAAAAAGGCTGACTACAAGTCTGGCTCGCTCGACATGAACGGCTCGAAGGACGTGGTGGATTTGGTGGCGCGCACGCCAGGCGCCATCGGCTACAGTGGCCTGGGCTACGCGACACCCGAGGTAAAAATCCTCAAAGTCTCGGCCAAAAAGGGTGATCCTGGTGTGATGCCCAGCATTCCCACCGTGCTGGACAAGAGCTACCCCATCGCTCGCCCGTTGTTCATGTACACGCCGGGTGCTCCAACGGCTGAGGTCAAGAAGTACCTTGACTGGATCATGTCGGACGCAGGCCAGAAGATCGTGGAGCAGACGGGCTACGTGCCCCTCCCGAAGAAGTAGACTCGTGGAAGAACTTGGCGCGAAACCCGTACCCTTGATGGGAGACCCTGCTGCGCGCGCGGGTCCGCTCGCGCGCGCGCCGCGTCAGAAACGCAGACGCTGGGAAATCGTGGTCGAGCGGGCCGTGGAGGTGCTGGTGCGCCTGTGCGGCTTGAGCGCGATCCTTTTTGTGTTCGGTATTTTCTTTTTTGTCTTTCGTGAAGGGGCTCCATTCCTCTTCGGTGACCTCTCTCTGAAGCAGTTTTTCTTCAGTACGGAATGGTACCCTACCTCTGAGGTCAACCCACGCTACGGGGTGCTGGCGCTCATCGCGGGAACCTTCAGCGTCACCACCCTCGCGATGCTGATCGCCGTGCCATTCGGAATTGGCGCGGCCGTGTTCGTGTCAGAATTTTCAGGCAAACGACAAAAGGAATGTTTGAAGGTCCTCATCGAGTTGCTCGCTGCGATCCCTTCCGTCGTTTGGGGCTTCATTGGCGTTTCGATCATGAATCCACTGATTCAGAAATGGTTCGACGTACCCATCGGCCTCAACATGTTGAACGGCGCGCTGCTGCTGGCTTTAATGAGCGTCCCAATCATGGTCAGCATTGGCGAAGACGCGCTGAAGGCCGTGCCCGACAGCTTTCGCGAGGCGGCGTTGGCGTTGGGTGCAACCCGCTGGCAAATGATCTACCGCGTGCTGCTCCCAGCGGCGAAAAATGGTCTGCTGGCAGCCGCTCTATTGGGCGTGGGGCGAGCGGTGGGCGAGACAATGGCCGTCTTGATGGCGACCGGTCACGCCGTGAATGTGCCGCATTCGATCTTTGATCCAGTGCGAACACTGACCGCCACAATAGCAGCGGAACTCGGCGAGACGTCGGCGGGATCGCCTCACTATCGCGTGCTGTTCGTGATCGGCATTTTGCTCTTTTCGCTCACTTTCGTGGTCAATCTGACGGCAGATTTGATCGTGAAGGGGATTCGCAAGACCTGACAGCGATGTTCACTGAGACTGCCCTAACCCGCCGCAAAAAGTGGACCGAACGGTGCGCACACGCCGTCTTTGCGTTCATGGCTCTGGCCATGATCATTCCGCTCGTTCTGATCCTCTCGCACCTCGTCATTGAGGCCATGCCTCTACTTTCCTTGGATTTCCTAACGACGGAACCGACTGGGGGCATGCGCCAAGGAGGCGTGTGGCCGGCGCTGCTAGGGACGATTTACCTCGTTGGTGTTTCGCTGTGCATCTCCGCGCCAATCGGCGTGCTCGCCGCAGTTTACCTCAACGAGTACGCTAGGGAGAGCTGGTGGACTCGCATCATCAACTTGGCGGTAGTGAACCTCGCGGGCGTGCCCAGCATCGTGCATGCGCTCTTTGGGCTGGGCGCCTTCGTGCTGTTCGCGGGCATTGGACGCTCCATCCTGGCCGCCTCATTGACCCTGTCGATCATGACGCTGCCGGTGATCATCGCGAGCACCAAAGAGGCACTTTCTGCGGTGCCCATCTCGTTCCGAGAAGCGTGCTGGAATGTGGGCGCCACGCGCTGGCAGACCATCTGGCGCATCGTGCTCCCGAATTCGATCAGCGGCATCTTGACTGGAGTCATCCTGCAGGTGTCTCGCACCGCAGGCGAAACCGCCCCCATTATGTTCACAGGGGCGGTGTTCTTCAAACGCCTGCCCGACGACACATTTTTCGGCTACAGCCTTAAAGATCAGTGCATGGCCCTTTCCATGCACCTGTACACCGTGACCACCCAAGTGACCAACGTGCCCCCCGCGCTGCCCTATGCCGTCGCCGTGGTCCTCGTTGGCGCCATCTTGCTGGTCAATGCCACCTCCATTGCGTTACGGGTGTACCTCCGCTCAAGAAAGAAATGGTGATGGTTGCCGAGGTGAAGATCGAAATCGACCAGCTGCGCGTTTCTTACGGGGACAAGGAAGTGATCCATGGGATCACCTTCGACGTCCGCAAGAACGAAATCCTGGGCGTCATTGGGCCAGCCCAGTCCGGAAAGAGCTCGATGTTGCGCTGCATCAACCGCACCATGGAATTCGTCAGCGGCGCAAAGATGGCAGGAACCGTGCGCATCGATGGCGAGGACGTATCGCACATCCGCGACGTTTACGAACTGCGACGGAGGGTCGGCATGGTGGCTCCGCTGCCGGTGGGTCTCCCATTGTCTATCTACGATAACGTGGCCTTCGCGCCGCGCGCGTCGGGTGTACGCTCTAAGGCTGTCTTGGATGAAACCGTGGAGCGTTGCTTGCAACAGGCGGCGCTGTGGGACGAGGTCAAAGATCGACTGAATAGCCTGGGAACCAAATTGTCGGGCGGGCAGCAGCAGCGGCTCACGATTGCTCGCGCGCTCTCTCACGACCCGGAGATCCTGTGTTTGGATGAGTTTTCGATCGCCATTGATCCGGTAACGACCATGCGCATCGAAGACGTGCTCAAGGAATTGCGTCAGAAAATGACCATCATCCTGGTCACCAATCTGGTGCAACAGGCTCGGCGCCTGGCCGACCGAACGATGTTCCTCTGGCAAGGCGAAATCGTCGAAATGGACAGCAGCGACGTCATGTTCTCCGAAAACCCCAAGAGCCAGAAAACCTACGATTACGTACGCGGGATCTTCGGATGAACGATCGCATCAGCTACGGAGACCGCTCCGAACTGGAAGACGGCATTGTCACCAAAGATCTTTGTCTTTGGTACGGCAACTTCCAGGCGCTCAAGAATGTCAGCGTCGACATGAAGCGCGGCATCATCACCTCATTGATCGGGCCGTCGGGGTGCGGAAAGACGACATTGCTGCGCTGTTTCAATCGAGTGAACGAGCGCTACGAGGGTGTGCGCACCAGCGGCGAAATTCGCATTTTAGATAAGAACATTTACGACCCGGATGTGTCGCTCATCGAATTGCGCAAATCCATCGGCATGGTCTTTCAACGACCGAATCCCCTGCCCCTTTCGATCTACGAGAATGTCGTCTTCGGGTTACGGATCCACAACCACCGAGCAGCGCGCGGCAGCATCGATGAAACCGTGGAGCGCGCACTGACCGAGGTGGGCTTATGGAATGATGTAAAAGATCGTCTGCACAGCAGAGCGACTTCGCTTCAACTGGAACAACAGCAGAAGCTATGCATCGCCCGCCTGCTGCCGTTAAAGCCCGAGGTGATCTTGATGGATGAGCCCTGCTCCGCGTTGGATGTCGACGGCACGCGCGCGATCGAGGAACTCATGTGGGAGCTGCGCGGCAAATACACGATCATCATCGTCACCCACAACATGGCGCAAGCCCGCCGCGCCAGTGACGAATGCATCTTCATGCTGCTGGGCCAAATCATCGAACAATCCCGCACCGCAGATCTCTTCTTGAGCCCACGCGAACACCGCACCGCCGAATACATCGAAGGCCGCTACGGTTGATTGGCGGCCGTGGCCGCCGTGGTTATTTGACAGCGCTCACGCCGCTTTCGGCAAGGCGCTGCTGCCCAGCAATGCCGCCGCGCAAGGGAGAATCACCTCTGAGATAGCGCGGGAGCGCAACTCGCGACGTACGATCTCGGGAAGCATACCGTGTTGGGTGAGGTGTTCATTGTGCTCAATACCGAGCGTCAATACGGACTTTGGAGTCCTTCGCAAATTGTCGAACGCTTGCGCGATGGTGGCTTTCAACGACGGATCGCGACGAATTGCCCAGGCTAGGAATTCCCACGCCAATTTGGAGTGATTGCTTTCGTCGTGCGCAATTTGGCTGAGCACACTGCGCACCGCGGGATCCACGGCGCGCTCCAGCGCTTCTGCGGCTTCCATGGCGGCCACCGTTTCCCCGATGGCGCCCTCAATGATGGCCGTGTGCACCATTTGAGCCAATGACGACGAGGGTGCCGCCCCGGTCAAATCCAGCACACCGGGGCCCATCGCTTTGCCCGCGTACCGACTCGCCAGCGCGAATGCTAACTTCGCATGCTTCGTTTCATCCGCAATCGCTCGCTGTGTTGCTTCCAGCAATTCCGCGGGCGCCCCCTGCCCCAAGAGCTCCAATGCAAACCGCGCAAACGCGGCGATGGAGGCGTGCTCCATCAATCCCACTTGCTCCCAATAGCGCGCCAACACATCACTATCTTCGGCAGTGAGAAACTGAATCACCGGCTGCAAATCGGCTGCGCACCAATCGCCGCGCTGCACGATATTCGCTGTGCGATTCTCTCCTTGAACCAAGAAGGGGCGCCCCACCGCGCACAGCTGCGCTGTCGAACAAGTGGTTCCCGTCAACCCTGGAGAACACGTCGGTATTCCGACGATCGCAACTTGGGTGGTAGTGACGTTGCAATCGGCGCTGGAAACGCATTGATCGGTCGCGGTCTGACACACGTACTGCACTTGAATGCCGCAGCCGTTGTCCGTTTCCATGCGCATACAAGTTGCGTCGCAAGCGCAATCCGCATCGGTCTTGCACTGCGCTTGCACGCATTGACCGACTGGCGAACCGCATTCACACAAGCTGCCCTCGGGGCACTCGCTGTCGTTCACGCACCCGTAGCCGCAAAAGGTTCCCGGTACAAAGATCACGGGTCCAGGAGGCGCGCCTTGCATTTCACAGTAACCATGGGGCGCGTCGGTACAGTCGCTGTCTTGGTGGCATTGCACAATCGCGCCCGCATCCGCCGCAGGGGGCGTGAGAACCGTGTCACGGGGCAGCGGATTCGGACACTCTGTGGCTTGCGCCCGGTGCACCAAACCATTCGCGCAGGTCTCTAACCCCGGAGGGCCGCTTGCCGATGGCATCGAATCCGCACAACGAAAATTCGTCGGCACTCCCACTGGCGTCGAACAAGATCCGACTGGCGTGCTGCCGCCGCTGCCCGTTCCACCCATTCCCACAGCGCCACCCGTTGCCACCGTGGTCATGCCGCCAGCGCCTGCGGTGAGCACCGTTGAACCGCCTCCGCCATGACCTGTCGCGGTGCCTCCGTTGCCTGCGGTGAGCGCAGTCGAACCGCCTGTCGAAGTCGTTCCGCCGTTCACGGCGTACATCGAACCCCCACTGCCACCAGACGCCGTGGAGTTTGCTCCCGTGCCACTCTGCGTGCTCGATGAGCAAGCGACGAACGCCACGGTGCCAAGCCCCGTAAGACTCGACAGCAACGTGATCCTCCAAATCTCAGGACTGATGCGCAGCGATGTGATCATGGTTCCTTTCTATCCGGCCCCTGCCTTTGTAGCCAACTGGGTGCAAACGGCGTGCCCATCCTAGCAAACCCAAAAATCAACTAAATCCCAACGGTTTCAGGGATCCTGCGTGCTGAATCGTCTGGCACAACGTGGCACAGAGTTGAGCTTTCATCTCCCCGGAGCAGCCGCGTTATATTCCTTGACAGTAATATACGTTAATTGGCATATATCGAGCGTGGAATCCTTCAGCGTCATTGCGGAGCCGAATCGGCGGGCGATTTTGAGTTTGCTGGCGCGTTCAGAGCGCACTGTGGGGCAGATTGAGCAGCATTTACGGCTACCTCAGCCGTCTGTTTCGAAGCATCTGCGGGTGCTGCGCGAGGCGGGGTTTGTGACTTCGCGAGTGCGAGCGCAGCAGCGCATGTATTGCCTGCGGCCTGAGCCGCTGCGGGAAATCGACGAGTGGTTGGGTCCCTTCCGTCGCTTTTGGGAGAAGCAAATCGACTTCCTGGAGCTGTATCTAGATCGGATGGCTGAGACACCAATGAAAAGCAGAGCGGATGAGACAGCATAGAAGAGAGGGAGAAAAAGGCGATGAGTGATCGAGAATCGTACGCACCGGGCGCAGCGTCAGGCGCAGAGGTGCGCAAAGAGGGCGACCGCTGGACGCTCATTTTGGTGCGCGAGCTGCGGCACCCGCCCGCGAAGGTCTGGTTGGCGCTGACGGATCCGGTTCACCTGCAAGAGTGGGCGCCTTTTGATGCCGATAGAAGCCTGGGTACTGAAGGCCCAGTGAAGTTGTCGACCGTGGGCACACCCAAGCCACAGGTCGATGAGACACGCGTGACGCGTGCGCAAGCCCCCTC
>DATJEQ010000146.1:0-9994 GCA_035496495.1 Polyangiaceae bacterium | reverse complement strand
AACCGACCCCGGGTGCTATGCGGCCGACTTTTACTGAGCTCACCCCCGCACAGGCAGAGACCCAGATTCTTGGTATAACCCCTTCGGGCGGAACGACATCATGCGCAATCTTTCTACCTTCACGAACTTCGTGATCGGGCTGCCCCTCTTGTGCGCGCTTTCGTGTTCGGGGAACTCCAGCACTTCATCTGGAGGGGCGCCAGGGGGCGCTGCGGGTATGATGACGTCAAGGGGGGGCGCGGCGGGGGGCGCAATGTCCTCCGGTGGGCGCGGTGGATCGGGCGGCGCGACGACGACGCGGGGCGGCACGAGCGCTGGAGGAACGCGCTCGGGGTCAGGTGGGAGCACCGCGGGAACAACGGCGAGTGGCGGAACGACTGCGACTGATGGAAGTGCTGCTGGCGATTACGGCAGCGGTTGCCCTGCGGCGGTTCCTGCTGACGGTGCGGCGTGCACTTCAGATCATCGCGTGTGCTCGTACGGCGATGCACCACGTGGCGACTGTCGCGAAGTTGCGACGTGCAACGCGGGACAATGGACGGTGCAGCACCCTATGTGCATGCAACCCAGCCCCCCTGCGGATTGCCCAGCGCAGCCCCCCGCAGCGATGGCCACTTGCGCACAGGATCAGCAACTGTGCGATTACTCCGGCGGAACCGAATGCGTCTGTTTTTCAAATCTGGGTTGGGTCTGTGACAGCAGCACCAGCAGCCGCGGCTGCCCCAACACGCCCCCTAACGCGGGCACAACCTGCACCAACATGACTCAGCAATGCAGCTACAACTGCGGCCTTCTCGGTACCCACTACATCGCCGCATCGTGCGACGCTGACGGCGTCTGGACCTGGAGCGAAACCCCCTGCGTCCAAACCAATTAGCAGGCTCTGTTCTTAAAGCGTTTGCGGCTGCTCTTACTGCGTCGGGCAACCGAGTTTCTGTCGGCCGATCGCGAACATGTCGTATTGGGCGCCGCGGCCGCCGGCGTCGCTGCCGTTGATTTCCCAGCCGAGATCGAGCTCGGTGAAATGATCGGGGCCTTGCCACGTTGCTGCCGTGCCAATGCTGCAGGTTGCGCCAGCGCCGCCCGCGACATCCACTTCGGTTTGCGCGACGCCGTCGAGCCACACGTGCACTTCAGAGGTGGCGCGATCGACCGACCACTCAAGGCACACCCACTGGTTGGCTGCGATCGTCTCAGTCGTTGCGGCGACGGTGCACCACGTGGTCGGCATCTGCGATGCATCTTGCCAGTTGCCACCGATGCGCATCATCGGCGTGCTCACGTCGTTCTTGAATGGACGCGCGCGCGCGCCGTACGACACTGACAGCTTGCCGTCCAAACTCCCGATTGTGTATTGCCCGGTGTTCGTCGTCGATCCGGGTAACAAACCGCTCTCAGTGATGATGCCGGCGCTGCCCACCATGGGAAGGCCCTTCAGGTTAACCATGACGCGCCCGTAGTGCGCAGCGGGCCACAGGTCGACGCCATCCGCCGATTCTTTGATGATGTCGGCAGCGACGGGGTGACCGCCTTCAGTGTCGAGCTGATAAACTTGCATCCCGCCAAAGAACGCTCCGGCAACGACGTACGGAGGACCATGGAAATGATAGCCGAGCCAAGTGGGCATCGTTTCGCCCATCTTGATGAAGTCGCGCAGCACATTGCCGTCGAACGCCGGTTGAATGAGGTATTGCTCGAAGTCGTCGCAAAAGATCGCGCCCGGCGCGCAATCCGCGGTGGGAAAATTGTCTGCGCCCATGCCGCCCGCGCCACCCATACTCCCACCTGTTCCGCCCATTCCACCGGAGGCGCCGCCCGTGTTCACCATTCCGCCCATGCCCCCTGTGGTCGTCGGCGTGCCACCCGCTCCGCCAGCAACCATGCCGCCCATGTTGCTTGAGCCACCCATTGCAGTCGCTGTGCCCCCAGCGCCTCCAAAGCTCGCGGAGCCACCGCTGGTGGTGCCGCCCATTTGCGTCGCCACGCCCGCTGCCCCACCCGTAGCAGTGCTGGGTGTGCCCCCGGCGCCTGCGCTGCCACCCGAGGTGCTGCTGCTGCAACCTGTGACCAAAAGCACCAAACCCAACCCAAGATCGTGAATGAAATTGCGCATAATTTTATTTCTTCAGAGTCACAAAGATCCGCTCCTAATGCACAAACGCGCGTTACCTGCGGAGTTTACATTGCGGTGCGTCACGAGTGTATTTCGACCAAGCCAAACGATCAGAAAAGTTATGAAGTGAGGTTTTGTCGGCAATTCTCCGATCAAAGTTCCTGGCACGTTTCGATGGAATCCGCTGCAGCAAAAAAAATTGCCCAGGCTCGGACGAACGTGGGGGGAACGAAATCGCGCAAGATCTACCGTTGGTTTCCACTCAGAGGCCGCTTGTCCGAATATTTTGCGCTGGGTCCATGGGCGGCCGGCGACCAATCAGTCGGAGCCAGTACTCCTGGCGTAGGTCTAAGTTGGAGCGAACCATGTTGAAGCACCGCAAATCGTTGATCCCAGGTCTTTTGTTGATGGGCGTCGCTTGTTCCTCGGGCGGGGGCAACACCGGCATGGGGGCTGGAACCCAAATGCAGGCTCCTGGCGCCACTACCCCGACGACCACTGATCCCACCACGACGCCCGGGGTGCAGACGCCTGCACCTGGTCCTGTCGGCATGATGACGGATCCAACAGTAACCCCCACACCAACGGTGACGCCTCCGGTCGGTACAATACCCGATCCAACGAGCACCACGCCGCCTCCCACCGGTGTCGCAACAGATCCCGGTGCGAGCTGCGCCAACTACGACGCCGCCAGCGGAGCGCCACCGCCCGCGTTCACCAACTCGTGTTCCAGCTGTCACGGTGCAACGGGTGAAGGCAAAGGGTACTACCCAACAATTCGCAGCCCGACGGCTCTGGCGCAGATCGCATCTGCCGTACGCAGCGGTCGCGTGAGCACAACGCAGATGATCACCACCGCCGAGGGCAACACCATGCCGGCGCAAATGCCTGCCTTCAGCATCTCGCACGTGACCGACGAAGATCTCGCCGCAATCACCGTGTACCTCAGCAGCACCCCCACGCCGGTGCCCGCGGGTTCGCCGTATTGCCTATCTCGCCCCGAAGCGAGTTGGACCCCGGCGCAAATCGACGAAGCCTACCAGCGCGGTTTGACCGCCTGGCGTACCCCGGGCGATGTCGACAACAACGCGTGCATGTCCTGCCACGCTGCGGATCCGATGGACCTCGCTGCTCTCGGCTACAGCGACTCGCAGATCTATCGTCGTGGTTTCTCCCACGTGAAGCAAGCAGTGCTCGATGACATCGTCGACATGGTTCACGCGTTGCGCGCCAAGTACAACATCGCGCAGCCGCCAGACCCCGCGGTGGTGCGTCCATTCCAACCCGGTGGCGAAGTGCTTCCCGGCACCAACTCTTCCGAGCGTGACAAGGCGTTCGGTCAAGAGCTGAAGACAATGGGGCTGACCATCATGGGCCCACCGATCAACAACGCTGCCGACGCGCACAAGGCGTGGGACGAGCTCAAGGCGATCAACTTGCGGACTCTGAAGGTGGGCATTCCAATGAACCACTACACAGAGGACAAGTTCAACAACAACGGTGCCGCTCCTGAGTGCCCTGACACGCACATGTGCGACGATCACGGCACCATCGCGGATTGGATCACCGACACACCGGTGCTCACCGCCGACAAGTTCGCAGCAGTGATCCCCCTGCAAGATGCCTACTTGGCCGACCCAACGTTGGAGAACTTGAAGGCGTTGGAGCGGGCTCTTCCCCGCGACGACACCAGCTGGTTCAAGAACAAGTTCTTGGCGGTTCAAATGGCCAACTTCCTGCTCCGTCAACAGGCGGGCGGCATGACGAACTTGGATGGGCTGGGGGCCACACCGTTCCCGGTCGACAATGGGTACTTGTACAACTCGATCTGGATGGTGGGCGCCAACCAACGCGACTTCATCCACAACGTGGGTGATGCGCTCCCCACCGGGGGTGGCAAGTTCTCAGTGCCGCAGGCCACGCTCGCTGGGCTCACGCGCAACAACGCGAAGGAACAGCTCCAGCGCATCATCGTTCCTTGGTTCTGGCTCGGCTTCACCTTCGACCCCAGCACCATGAACGTGGAGCCGGATTACGTGGCGGAAGGCGACGAGTACTTCACCCAGGAAACCTGGCTGGACGCTGCTTCGTCACCGATTCATGCGGCGTTCATTGTGAGCAAGCGCAGCATCGAAATGATGGCTTACGACACATTGCCGCGCTCACCAAACGTGTTCCCGTTCTTCCACCCGGATCTCGGTCGCTTCCCGGTGACTCCAATGACGATGCGTTCGGGTTACTTCCCCGTGTTGACGAACTTTGCGGAAGAGAAGAACTTCAACACCATCAACAACTACCAGCTCGACAAGCAACCGACTGATCCGGAGCAGCGCGCGCTTTACCAAACGTACACCGCGAACATGTACCGCATGTTCATGTGGGTACTGATCGACGAGCTGCAGACCACGCCTCAGATCTGGAACCCCAACATCCTGGAAGGCAAGATCCACAAAGCGGAGCTGTTCCTGACCTCATCCACTGTGGACAACCCCAACCTCGCGCAGGACACGGCGATGCTGGCCCAAGCCCGCATGTTGAAGGGTTCTGCCACGGTAATGCAGGGCAACTAAGCAAAAAGCCCAGTAACCAAACAGCGCAGAGACGCAGCCGGCCCGCTCCCAAAGAGCGGGCCGAGTTGTTTTTGTGGGGGTGTGAAATTTCACGCAACTGAGCGGAGGCGCGACCGAATCCACCATCCAGATGGTCATGCCGGATTGGATTCGCACTCTTGCCTGTGTGCTCACAGGAGCCGCCTGCGCGGGAATCACGCTGACTTTGGCGCAGATCCCACCGCTGCCGCGCCCAGTACTCGGCTTCCGCGGCAGAGCACGGACTAAGGCGCTCGAACAATCTGTGCTGCTGCGGTTCGTCGATCCGCCGATTCGCAAGTGTGCGGCGTGGTACGCGACGTTGACCTGCTGGAAACGGCTCAAACCGACGGCGGAGCGTCTGCGCCTTTCACAGGCCGTGCACCTTGAGCAAGCGGGGCATTACTGGGGGTTGTCACCAGACGAGTACACCGCGTTTACGGTACTGAGCGCTGTTACTTGGGCGCTGCTCTTCAGCATGCTGATCTCCTGGTTGCAACAGGGCGCGCTGGGGATTGGCCTTGGTTTCGCTCTGGGTGCGGCTCTGCCCTACTGGCGTGTGGAAGGCGCCTTGCGTGAGCGCTGCAAGATCATCCGCCGTGGGTTCCCAGCGGCTGTGGATCTCGCCGCGCTGTGCGTGGGGGCGGGGTTGGATTTCCCCGGTGCCCTGCTCGCCATTGCGAACAACAGTGACGAGGGCGACCCGGTTGCGGGCGAATTCCGTCACATCCTGGCAATGCTCGATGTGGGTCACACGAGACGCCACGCGCTGGCGCAGCTCGAACGCCGCGTCCCGGTGCAGTGCGTACGTGATTTTGTGCGCGCTCTGACTCAGGCGGAGGAAAAAGGCAATCCGATCCATGAAGCGCTCACCATCCAAGCGTCCATGGCACGCATGCAGCGCAGCGTTGCCGCGGAAGAAGCCGCTGCGCGAGCTGGCGTGTTGATGATCGTGCCGATGGCGCTGCTGCTCGGTTGCATCCTGCTGATGTTGATGGGGCCATTCCTGGTCAATGGCATGGGGTTTTGAGCCATGGCGCATCAATCCCTAACTCACATGCCAACCATCACGACGCGCCAAGGTGTCGCGTTCGCCGCTGTGTTCGCGCTGTTCGTGGGAGCACTGTGCCTCTCTCACGAACAGTCCACCGAACTGAGACCTCAGCAACCCGATCTCACGCTGCTACCGCTGCTGCAAGCCACTGAGTGCCATTCGCTATCTTCTGAATCGCGCCTGCAACACGCAGCCCAGCTGCAACAAATAGCAGCTGCGAAAATGCAGCGCGCCATCTTCGTGGCAAGTGACGGCGTGCAAGCGGCGAATCTGCTTTCCGAGGCGAGCATTTGCGCGCAACAGGCGGGCGACGCAGCGGAAAGCCAACGCTCGCTTTCTCAATGGAGGCAGTGGGTTACCGATCTATCGACCCAATTCCAAAGCCACCGCTTGCGTTTGGCCCTTGCGCTGCAAACCCATCGAACGGGCGACGCCTTGGCGGAAGTGCACGCCCTGAGAGGGTTGCTGCAAGGTTCCGCTTTGCCAGCCGATGCGCCGCTCAGTCATTTTCAGCGCTGGCTCGATGCACAGGAGCGCCAACTCGCTGCCAAACCCAAAGCGAGGCAGTGATGCAGAATTTTGACCGTACCATCTTTCTGCTCTGCTCAACGCTGCTCGCGGTTGCCTGCAGCGGTACCCAACCGGCACGTACGAACACGCCGGCAAAGACCCTTCGCCCGCTTGCGAGCGAATACTTCAAATTGGGGCAAGACGAAGCGCGCGCCGGCGATAACTTGCGAGCTGAGCAATATTTGTTGGCTGCGAAAAAGGCGGGTTACGCTGAAGCCGCCGTATTGCCCCCGCTGCTGGATGTGTGCTTGTCCTCAGGGCGATTACGCACTGCGCTCAGTTACGCGATCCCTTTCCTGCAAACCCATCCGGATCAGTTCGTGTTGAGGCACTTGGTGGGTGCCATCTACCTCGCGCTGGGAGACGCTGCTGAGGCCTTTCATGAGCTGCAACTCGTGGAATCGCAGGAGCCCACCTTCGCACCGACAAAGTACTTACTAGGGGTCGCGAGTGCAGAGGAATTTTCTGACACCGCAGCCGCGCAGCGGTACTTCGAGGAATACTTGAAGCTCGCCCCGCACGGTCCCCACGCACCCGAAGCGTTGGGCTGGCTGCGCGAGCATGCCACCGCTCATCGCCCGACTGCTAAGAGGGCGCGATCATGATCCCGCTCAGCGCTTATGAGCGTTCCTTACAGGAATTCCTCAAACCGATTGCGTCACTACTGGCAGATGCATCGGTCAGCGAAATAATGATCAATCACGCAAACGAGATCTACGCCGAGCGCAAAGGGCAATTGACCCGCTGTTCCGCTTGCTTCCCGTCGAACGAGGCGCTGACCCGGGCTCTGCGCAACATCGCGCAGTACTTAGGGCGCAGTTTCGACGACGAACATCCGATACTGGAGGGTCACCTGCCCGATGGTTCACGCATTGAAGCCCTGTTGCCGCCAATCGCTGCAGCAGGGCCTGCCGTTGCCATTCGTCGTTTTTCCCGCAACAAATTAACACTTCCCCGCCTGATCGAGGTCGGCGCACTGAGCTTCGAGGCCGCTCGATTTTTGGGGCGAGCGGTCGCTGACAAGAAAAATATCATCATTGCTGGCGGAACAGGGTCCGGGAAAACCTCGCTGCTCAACGCGCTCTCGGGCCTGATTGCACCCACTGAGCGTGTCATTGTCTTGGAGGACGCGCGTGAACTTCAGTTACAGGGCGAACACGTGCTGCAGCTCGGCGTACGCCCGAAGGATTCAGCGGGGCGCGGCGAAGTCACCATGCGGGACTTGTTCAAAGCCACCCTGCGTTTGAGACCTGACCGCATTGTGATCGGCGAAATCCGCGGCGGAGAGTCACTCGATCTGATCCAAGCAATGACCTCGGGACACGGGGGATGCTTGTCGACAGTGCACGCATCGCACCCCTGTGACGCACTCGCTCGCTTGGAAACAATGGCATTGATGAGCGATGTACGCTTGCCGCTTCATGCGTTGCGTTCCCAAATCGCCTCTGCGATCGATCTGGTCGTGCAGATCACGCGGCACGGGGACGGTCGCCGCGGCATCACTCACATCTGCAAAGTCGAACCCTGCACTGAGGGTGGCGACTATAAGCTGCATGTCTTGTTCGAACTGGGGCAATCGGGCGCGCTGACGGCAGCGGCGGCACAACAAGGGAATCTCGCGCTATGAAACGCGCCGATACCACCGCTCCCACTCGCTGCGACTCCCCCGCTGCGCGTGGTGCGCGACGGCTCGCTGGAGCCAGCGACGCCACACAGAGTCATGCCACTGTGTTCTGCACCCTACCCTCAGTCCAAGCTCGCGCGAGCACACCCTCAGGTCTCTTGGCAGCTCTCTTGGCAGCTCCCTTGGCGACCGCAATGCGTTCGTTCACCGGTGTTAGTCTCGAAAACCGACTGCTGCTCTGTTTGGCCCTGGCAACCTTTGCGTATTGCTCCTGCCAGTGCTTGCTAACAGGCGATCACAACACGCATGCGGTTCGTGCTCCAATTACCGCCGCGGCAAACGCAGCGGCACCCAAAGCCGTCCAACTATCGCCAAACTCGCTGGCGTCGCTAACTTCACCGGCGGCAGTAGCACCATCCGCACTCACCCCGCCGCCTCAATCGCCAGTAACCCCTTCCACAGCACCGGGCCTTGCAGACACCGCCGTGTTGCTTCAGGTGCAAGCAGTGAGGGCGCTGATCTCTGGCCACAGGCAAGAGGCCCTTGCCGCTTATCAGCAACTTGCAGCCGCTAATCCCGATGCTCCTGAATACCGCGCTGCAGCCGCCATTCTGAGCAAGAAAATCGCGCCACTCGCCAAACCTGAGAGAGGGCCATGACGTTC
This sequence comes from Polyangiaceae bacterium, assembly GCA_035496495.1. GTDB lineage: Bacteria > Myxococcota_A > Polyangia > Polyangiales > Polyangiaceae > SZUA-265. Next base: position 1,381 of record DATJEQ010000146.1, on the reverse strand, counting down.
TGGGTCAAGCTGCCCGTGCTGCTGGTGCTGGGTTGCTGCGTTGCTTGTCAGCGCCACGCCCGCGAACTGCCGATTCCGCTGCAAGTGAGCGTAACAACCGAAGATCTCAGCGCCGTATCCGGGGCCACACTGTCGCTTGATGGCAAAGTGTTGGGCAACACCGACCACAGCGGCGAGCTGATGCTGTCATTATCCAAACCTGAAGGAACCGTCGTGCAATTGACCCTGCAGTGTCCCAAGGGATTTCGCAACGTTGACCCTTCGCTGAAGCTAGCACTGCGCCGGTTGCAGCCATTAGATCCCAAGCCACTGGCCAACAGACGCGCCGCTGCGTCGCTGCGCACACGGTTCTTCTGTGAGCCCACCGAGCGCAGCACATTGCTCGTGGTGAACACCAGCGGGGCGCCAGCGCTTGGCGTCTGGGTCGACGGCGTGTTGCGAGCAACAACGAATGATCAGGGCATTGCTCACGTGCTGCTCCAGGCTGCAACCGGCACTAGCTTCCAGGTCTTGCTGGAGACGGGCTCCAATTCAGTCCTGATTCCTGCGCGCCCCATGCGCCCCGTGCTGGTGGGGGAGGTCGACGATATCGTTGTGTTCGACCAGGATTTCAAATCGGCCAAGTCTCCTTCACGTCAGCGTCAGAAAGCGAAAATCCCCTATCGCATCGATTGATGCGTGGCTCTAATTCTCTACCTGAATGGGAAGCTTCAACGCCTCTTCGCCTCCCTGCTCGTAGAGGTAAGCGTACGCCGCTCGACTGGCGAGCACGCGCTTGGTGTAGTCCCGTGTCTCACGATAGGGAATCAGCTCTACCCACAGATCGAAATCAGTACTGGGCAATTCCTTGAGCCAGCGCTTTGCGGAAGCGGGGCCTGCGTTGTACCCGGGAATGGCAAGCAAGCTATTGCTCGGGAACTTCGCGGCAAATTGCGACAACACGTAACTGCCATAGGCGATATTGATCCTGGGGATCAACAAAGACTGGGCCTGAGCGGGAAGGCCCACTTTCTTGGAGTAACCGCGCGCTGTGGAGGCGAGCAGTTGCATCAATCCGTAGGCGTTGGCTTTCGACACTGCGCGCGGATCGAATGCGGATTCCTCACGCATCACGGCGTACAGCAGCGCAGGACTCAGGCCATATCGTTTAGCGCTCTGACTCACAGCCTTCTCGTAGGGTCGAGGGTAGGCCAGTTCCCACGCCTTCAACCACGGCCCGGAAGGCCACCGTGTTAGCCATTGCCGCTGCAGATTGCCCGCGATCTGTTGACTGAAATGTGCCGCCCCCATCTGCTGGTACAAGATCGCTATGCCCCACAACAACTCGGGGGCTGATGTCGCGGAATCCACTCCCAGCGTCTTGAGTTCCGCATTGGCTGAG
>DATJEQ010000145.1:0-8063 GCA_035496495.1 Polyangiaceae bacterium | reverse complement strand
CTTCTCGGAAAGCTCAGTGCCTGGCGCGACCAGGCCGCCGCACAGCACCTGGGCAATCTTGTTGGCGATCAACGCGTCGTGCTCGCTGGCGAAACCGCCTTCGCGCATGCCCCACACGCGCGCTGAGATGGTGGCTGCGGCGTCTTGCCCAGCTGCTTTGAGGATCAATGGGCGTTGCGGGCGGTAGCCGGCGTTGGCCATGCCTAGAGCGCGTGCCTTGGCATGGTAGAGAAGCCAATCGCGATTGAGTGAGATGCCGTCTGTGGGACGGAGGTAGCGCAGCGTTCGCGCTTCTTCGGCGCTGGTCGACACTTTGGCCAGCGCGACGTTGAGCGACGCTTGGCCAATGAAGGGCAACAGATCCGCTCCGTCGACCTGAGAGGCTTCAGTGGTGAAGCGCTCGACCATGCGCAAGCAGCCGCAGCCAGCGGGGATCAACCCCACGCCCACTTCCACCAAGCCCATGTAGGCTTCCGCGTGGGCCTGGCAGGCTGCGGCGGCCATTGCCACCTCTGCGCCACCCCCCAGGGTGTAGTTGAAGGGCGCGGCGACCACGGGGACTTTTGCGTAGCGCACCGTCTGCAGCGCATTCTGCAGATTGCGGATCACCGTTTCAATCTGTCCCCACTGCTTCTGCTGGGCGCCCATCAGGATCATCATCAGGTTCGCACCGGCGCAGAAATGCTCACCATCGTTGCCGATCACTAAGCCCAAGAAATTCTTTTCTGCCTGCTCCACAGCGGTGCCAAACATGCTGATCACGTCGGCATCCAGCGTGTTCATCTTGGTGTGCTTTTCGATGCACAAAATGCCGTCACCCAGATCCACCAGCGTCGCGCCGGCGTTGTGCGCAACGACGTTCCTGGGGTCGGCCTTCAGCGCGGCAAGTCGCAAATTCCTCCCGTCGAGTGGCACCGTGGCGATCTTTTTCTTGGGCACGTCGTAGAAGGTCGGTGCCGCAAGGGTGCCGCCGTAGAAGGACTGTTGGCCCGACTTGAGCATCTCGCTCACCCAGGTGGGCACTTGGATGCCCTCTTTCTCCATGCGCGCGACCGATTCACTCACCCCAATCGCGTCCCACACTTCGAAGGGGCCCAGATCCCAATTGAATCCCCAACGCATCGCGCGATCGATGTTCACCACGTCGTCCGCAATTTCTCCCATGCGCGTGGCGGCGTAACAGAGCGTGCGCGCCGTCACTTGCCATGCCAATTGCCCCGCCGGATCGGGGGCAGCGATCATCGCTTTGATGCGTTTGCCAGGGTCGTCTATGTTTTTGGTGATGCCGAGTGAATCAAAACGCACTTTGGCCTGCGCTCGGTATTGCTTGGTGGCCAGATCCCAGACCATGATTTCGCTGCCGACTTTCTTGTAGAAACCGGCGCCGCTTTTGCGGCCCAGCTGACCTGCAGCGGCGAGTTCATTGACCCAGGAGGGCATGCGGAAAATCTCGCGTTCTTCGTCGTTGGGCAGCGAATCCAGGCAATTTTTCGCCACGTGAATCAGGGTGTCGATGCCCACCAAATCTCCCGTTTGGTAGGCGGCGCTCTTGGGGCGCCCGATGGCTTTGCCCACTATCTTGTCGACCTGTTCGATGGAGAGCCCCAGTTGCTCCATCAGTTTCATGGTCAACATCAGCGAGTAGACGCCGATGCGATTGGCGATGAAATTCGTGGTGTCTTTCGCGTACACCACACCTTTACCCAAGTCTTCACCAAAGCGTGCCGCCCGCTCCAGCACGGCGGGCGACGTGTTCTGGCAGGGCAGTACTTCCAGCAGTCGCATGTAACGCACTGGGTTGAAGAAATGCATCACCACGAAGCGCTGCTGCAGGGCAGGCGGCAGCGTTGCGCTCATGGCCGCGATGGACAGCCCGCTGGTGTTGGAAGCGAGGATTGCCTGGTCGTTCAAATACGGCGCAATGGTCTGAAATAGTTTGAGTTTAACCTGCAGATCTTCCAGCACCGCCTCAATCACCAGATCGCACTCGCGCAAGCGCTCCAAGTGGTCTTCCAAGTTGCCGGGTGTGATCAGACGCGCAGCGTCGGCGTCGTAGAAAGCAGCCGGTTTGGCTTTGAGTGCTTTTTCAAGTCCCCCCATTGCGAATTTATTGCGTGCCGCGGGTTGCTTCTTCTCCGCGTCGGTCAAGTTGGGTGGCACGATATCGAGCAGGTGTACGCGCACACCCGCGCCGGCAAAATGCGCGGCAATCGCGCTGCCCATGACCCCCGCGCCAATCACCGCCGCTGTGCTAATGGTTTGCGACATGCAGTGTCCTTCAGTTGAGTCAGGCCACGATCAGCCTCATTTCAACCCACGCTGTATATAACGCGGTGGGTCATTGCCACAAGGCCGCCGACCTGCTGGGCGAATGCGACTTTAATGGAGATTCGGTGGTGATTTGGGGCTTGTGGTTGCGAGGGTGGGGCCCGTTGGGGTAGGTGGCCACGCGCGCCGCAGCTTTCGCACGGCCGTTCGCGACCTTCCACGCCAAATGACTTCAACCAAAGATCTTCCGGGTATCAGCGCTTTCAGTTTGTATGTGCCGCCGTTTCGCGTGCCGCTTGAGCGTTGGTGCGAATGGACGGGCAATCCTTGGGACAAGATCCAAGCGGTGGTCGGCCGCAGCTTTCGCGTGCCGGGTCGGCACGAGAACGCCTACACCATGGCGGCCAACGCTGTGCTGCGACTGATCCTGAACAACGACATTGATCCGACGCAAATTGGCTTCCTCGGTTTGGGCACTGAATCGAGCACGGACAACGCGGCCGGCGCGGTGATCGTGCGCGGCATGGTGGATCACGCGTTGGACCAGCTGGGCAAGCCCCGCCTGTCGCGAAACTTGGAAGTGCCCGAATTCAAGCATGCGTGTTTGGGGGGCATGTACGCGCTCAAGAGTGCCCTGCGCTACGTGCAGACCGACGGCATGCACAAGCAAGCCATCGTGGTTGCGGCGGACGTCGCGGAATACGAACGCGGCAGCACCGGTGAACAGACGCAGGGCGCCGGCGCTGTGGCGATGCTGGTCGAATGGTCGCCGAAGATGTTGGCTTTCGACTTGCAGCGCGCCGGTAGCGCGTCGGATTACCGCGGCCCCGATTTTCGCAAGCCGGTGGCGCGACATTTTACCGAGGGCTACGCGCCGAACACGCAGCGCATCAGTGATTTCCCAGTGTTCAGCGGAAAGTACTCCACGTTTTCCTATTTGGACGAAACCGTGCACGCAGTGGAGGAGATGCTGCGTCGCCTGCAGGTTTCCGGTGGTCAATATTACCGCGACGTCGCGTGCCTGTTTTTTCATCGCCCGTACCACCTGATGCCGGTTCAAGCGATGAGCTTCCTGTACGTGCGCGGTTTGGCGCGCGGCGATCACCATCAACAAGAGCTCGATGAGTTGTGTCAGGAAGCGGGAATCAACAAGGCCGACATCTTGAGTGAACTCGCATCCAAGCCGGATCTGTATCAGCGTGTCGTCAGTGGCAGTGCGGAAGATCCGTATGCGGCCACCAGCGCGGTGGCTTCGTGCGTGCGCAAACGAGCTTCGTTTCGCGAACTCTTGGCCGAGAAAATGAGCCTGGGCTCCGACACCGTGCGCGACATGGGTAACCTTTACTCCGCGGCGCTTCCTGCTTGGATGGCTGCTGCTTTCGAACAGGCTGCAGCAGCTGGTAAACGCCTGGAGGGGGCGTCGATGGTCGCCGTGGGCTACGGCAGCGGAGACGCTGCCGAGGCAGTGCCCTTCCACCCCGTACCGGGCTGGGAGCAGGCTGCCGGACGCATTGGAGTGGCGGAGGCACTCGCGGGAGCCATCGATCTGAGCCAGGCCCAGTACGAGGCCCTCCATGACGGGCGAGAGGTGCCGGATTTTCAGTACGCACCCCGGCGCGAATTTCGCATTGCCCGGGTGGGCACGCAGTACGACGCGGGTTTCCAAGATTTGGGCGTCGAATATTACGAGTACGTCCCCTGAGCGACCTGTCCGATCCCGCTGTAAAGCAGCGCAATCGCGCGGCCGGCAAGAACAATGCCTAAACGCGGCATGGCTATGTCAAAGCAAGAGTTGAGCCAGGTTCCGCGCTGCCGAGCTGCTCAATAAACCCTGCATTTTCTCGCTTGCGCAGTGCATTTTGAGTGCCATCGTTGCGCAAGGACGCAGCGCGTCGCTGGCATATGAATAGCCCTCGCGCTGCGAAATCCTTGGGGAAGGGTCGCGGCCCTAAAGCGGGGGAACAGCCAGAAATTCGTCAACGAACGCTTGCCATGTGCTCCAGGTCGATCCATCCATTCGCTCCCCAAGACGGGGGAGTTGGGCGTCGAGTTGGGCGCGGGCAGCGCGAGACCCGGCAGTGCTGAAGTAAGCCGCTGAGCCGTTGTGTGCGGTGCAACAAGGCGATTGAGAAAGAGGTAACTTGTGGGAACAAAGAAGTCTGAACGTGGCAACAAGGCAGCGGCTTCTAGCAAAGCAAAAAAGGCGCCCGTTCCCAAAGCGAAAGCCAAGCCCGTAGCGGCCAAGTCAGTGAGCGGGAAAGCGGCGGTTGCTAAGAAGTCGGCGCCACCCAAAGCGGCAGCTCCCAGCAAGGCGGCGGCAAAGGGGCAGGCCCCCAGCAAGCCCGCGCTGGCGCCCAAGGCGATCACCACTAACGCTTCGCCGAGCAAGCCCGCGGTTGTTGCAAATGTAAGAGCGGTTGCTGCACCTGCGGCGACAAAGGCGGCGGCGAAGACCGCCAGCAAGAATTCAGCTGTGGCCACTGAGCTCAGCAAAGCGACTGTGACTGCCCAATCGGGCAAGGGTGCCAGCACCGTTTCAAGTAAGGCCAACGGCGCCTCAAAGATGAACGGTGCAAGTGCCGCCAGTGCAGATGTGGCTCGCGCAAAATCGCAGAGCAACGGCAAGGCTGCGGCGAGCAACGGTGCGGCGGCAAAGGCGGGCAAGGGAGCTGCTCAGAAGGCTCCGGTGGGGCCGCAGGGCAACGGCGCGGCCGCTGAGGGCGCGTTCGACGACGAGGAGGGCCCTCCCGCGAAGAATCGTCCTTCGATGGACGACTTGGTGAATCTTGGCAAGAGCAAGGGATTCTTGACGTTCGACGAGGTGAGCGACGCGCTGCCCGAAGACGACATGGGCCCCGACCAGATGGACAGCGTTCTCAGTCAGCTCGACAGCGAAGACATCGAGATTGTCAGCGACGCCGCCCAGGCAAAGGTGCACGCGAATACGGCCGCGGGGGTCGACGAAGACGTCGAGCCGGTGCGCAAGCGCCGCTCAGATGTGCCGGAATCCACGGCGACACCTTCCAACAAGCTTAAGCCGCTCGACGACCCCAGTTACGGCCGCAGCAACGATCCCGTTCGCATGTATTTGCGCAAGATGGGCAGCGTGGCGCTGCTCACCCGCGAGCGCGAAGTGGAAATCGCGAAGCGCATTGAGGAAGGCGAGATGGAGGTGCTCGACGCCATCTTAAAGAGCCCGATCGCCGTTTCCGAAATCCTGCGGATTGGTGAGCTGCTCCGCAATCATAAGATGCGCGTGAAAGACATCATCAAAGACGCCGAAGACGAAGAGCAGGAATTCGACGAAGAAGAGGCGGATCGCACTATTATTCGCCTGATCGATCGCATCAAACGCCTCGACAAGAAGCGCCAGACGCTGGACGAGGAAATGCCGCTGGCGAACGAAGCGCGCCGCGCTCAGATCCTGCACGAGCAGAAGGAAAACAACGAAGACGTTTTCAAGACGCTGCTCGATATGCGCCTGAGCCGCAAAGTCATCGACCGCATGGTCAAGAAGCTCAAGCGGCAACACGCACGCATGTCGGACAGGGACCGCGAGGCAGAGCAACCCGGCGAAGTGCGCATGAGTGCCGAAGAACTGAAAGTACTCTACGATCGCATTCGCCACGGGGAGCGCCGCGCCGACATCGCTAAATCCGAACTGATCGAGGCGAATTTGCGGCTAGTGGTATCGATCGCCAAGAAATACACCAACCGCGGTCTGCAATTCTTGGATCTGATTCAGGAAGGCAACATCGGCTTGATGAAGGCGGTCGACAAGTTCGAGTACAAGCGCGGCTACAAATTCAGCACTTACGGCACCTGGTGGATTCGCCAGGCGATCACCCGTGCGATTGCCGACCAGGCACGCACGATTCGCATTCCGGTGCACATGATCGAAACCACCAACAAGCTCGTGCGTACGTCGCGCTACTTGGTGCAAGAGCTTGGCCGGGAGCCCACGCCCGAGGAAATCGCGGAGAAGATGGAGCTGCCGCTCGATCAGGTGCGCAAGGTGCTCAAAATCGCCAAAGAGCCGCTCAGCCTTGAGACGCCCATCGGCGAAGAAGGCGACAGCCACTTGGGCGACTTCATCGAAGACAAGAATGCCGTCAGCCCCTCAGATGCCGCCATCAACGCCAACCTGGCCGAACAGACCCGCAAGGTGCTCAAGACTCTGACGCCGCGCGAAGAAAAGGTGCTGCGCATGCGCTTCGGCATCGGCGAGAAGAGCGACCACACCCTAGAAGAAGTGGGTCAAGACTTCGAAGTCACCCGCGAACGCATCCGCCAAATCGAAGCCAAAGCCCTCCGCAAACTCCAGCACCCCAGCCGATCAAAAGAGCTCAAGAGCTTCATGTGAGGTAGAGGGGGGGACATGCCTCGACCGCAAGATCGTCGTAAACCTCCGGCTGAGTTCGTCGTCCCCACGCAAATCGTGGTCGACGAATCTTCAGCTCGGCGCGTGAGCAAGCTGGTGTCGTCCCCCAGGAAGCCGACGGCCAAGCTGCGCACGCTGATGCGAAAAGGTTGAACTCAGACCGCTCCACAGCGTTGCTGAGCCAATTCAGTTGCCCCCTGGTTTTGGCGGGTCTGCCTCAGTGCGCGAGTTAGGCGGCCTGTGGCAGGTAGGCGTAGGTATTTGTCTACGTGATGACGTTAGGGTAGGATGCTAGTGAGCGAACGAGGAATCGAACCTCCATGGCAGCTTTTCAGGCTGCCAAGCACCCCCTGCATCCAACAAGGCCGCCTAGCCAATGGGGACTCGAACCCCCCACGAGGTTTTTCAAGCCTCGTGTGCACCAGGACGCACAGTGATTCGCTCAGACGCCGTCCCAAGAAATTGGGGCGGCGGTCGTGTTTGGGTTGGTGTCACTCGCTAGGTTCGTCCTCCAGGGGCAAGGTCTGGAGCCAACGGTGAAGCCGCGAGACGTCGCCTTGGCTCAGATCGCGGGGAAACGCAAGCTGCAGCGTAAGGTCTCGGCGCAGCTGGAACGTGTGATTAACAAGCGAGGGCTCCCGGTCTGAGGACGACGGTAGGGCGGGGCCGCGGGTAGTGGTACCGATGGGAGTTCCGGCGGCAGAACCTGGAGCGACATCGGCAAGCGCAAGCAACGCGAAGAAGGTCATCGCGATCATTCCAGCCCTGCGGTCTTCGGCGTTCAGCGTGGAGCGGATCAGCCCCACAATTTCAGCACGATCCGCTTGTGAGGGAGTTTCGTTCAGCTGAAAAATCTCTGGGTAGGCCTCCCGGAGTGCCTGACCAAGCACAGCGCGCGAGCGAACTCGGTCGCGGTAGGCATGGTAGCGTGCGGTCGGAGCCCCACTATCGTCAACGAACTCAAGGCCTCGAAGAACACCGACCACGCCTTGGTCGTTGGAGCTCTTGAAACCCATGCGTTTCAGATGTCCACTTCCGAACTTCGGTGGCGCGGCGCCCTCGACGATGCGCTGCATGATCGCTGCCAGGTTTTTTGTACTGGTCATGTAACGGTCGAGCATGCTGGAAGAATACGCCCACGTATCAGCCTGGTCAAGCAGACTGATAAAAGATTTTGATAAAAGACCAGAATCGTATCAGGGTTCTGAAAACATCAATAATATCGATATGTTATAAATACGATATCTGTGAAGTGATTCAAATTCTGCGCGGTTCTTGTCGAGTTTGGACGACTGTCTCGCGGATAATGTTGTGCAAGAGACTGCTGATCAACGGCCGCATGCGCCCCCCATTGGGTCGGAGAGCGTCGAAACCAGCTTAGTGAGCGAGGCGTTCGTCACGGCGGTGTCCGCTC
>DATJEQ010000144.1:0-10673 GCA_035496495.1 Polyangiaceae bacterium | reverse complement strand
CAAACGGGCCTGCGGCGCGGGTGTTTGTGACGCAGCGGCAAGCGGACGTCACCACCCAAATGACGCAGGGCCTCGATTCCATTGCAGACGACCGCGCCCGCTTGCTCCTGAGTCAAGCGCGCAGCAAGGCGCTGGTCAAAGGCTGTGAGAGTCAGGCGCCCAATGTGCGCTGCGAAGTCGACAGCTTCTTGGGAGGCACGAGTTACCGTTTGATTGAGCGTCTGGAAATCAAAGACGTGCGATTGGTATTCGCTCCACCCGAGGGGATCGGCAATTTCGGTGGAGAAGTCGACAATTGGCAATGGCCCCGGCACGCCGGAGATTTTGCGTTTTTTCGTGCCTATGTAGGGCACGACGGCACTCCCGCTGAGTATTCCCCGCAGAACGTGCCCTATCACCCGAAAGCGCACCTCAGGCTAGCCAAGCAGCCGCTGCGCGAGGGGGACATGGTGTTCGTTGCTGGCTATCCGGCGCACACGGAACAGTTCGCAACGCCCAGCGAAATTGACGAACTGGTCAGTTGGTATTTCCCCCGACAGATCCGACACGCGAACGAGCACGTGGCCGCGATTGAAAAGGCGGGCCAGCGCGATCCGGCGACCGCGCTCAAGGGTTACCCAACGATTCGCGGTTTGGACAATCGCAAGAAATTCATGCAGGGCGCCTGGGAAGGGCTGAGCAAGGGTGGCGTTGCTGGGGAAAAAGCGCGGCAATATGCCGCGTTCCGCGCCTGGGTGCAGAAGAACGCGCCCGCGCAGTTGAGTGCGCTCGATGACTTGAATAGAGCGCTAGCCGAGCGATCCAAATCTCGGGTGCGGCGTGCCAATCTCGACGAATTGTTGCAATCGAGTGCGTTGTTACAGGGTGCCATTCAAATTGTGCGCCTCGCCAAAGAACGAGAAAAACCCGATGAGGAGCGTTTGCCGGATTTCCAAGAACGCAATCTGCCCATTATTCGTGACGGCCTACAGGCATTGGATAAGCGTTATTCTCAGAAAATCGACATTGCTCGTTTGATGCTCGCGCTGGATCGCGTGGGGGTCGATTCGCTGGCGGATCGTTCGGCAGCGTTCAAAATTTTGGGCGGCGAGCTGGTGCAACCCGCAGCCCGCAAGAAAAATATCAGCGGCCTGTTTACCGGCAGCACGCTGCCCAGCGCTCAAGCCCGCCTCAAGTACCTGACCTACAACTTGAAGAAGTTACAAAGCCATTGGGATCCGCTGCTCAAAGTGGCGTGCCAACTGTTGCCCGTGATTGAGCAGCAAGAAGCAGAAGACCAAGCTTTTGACGGCAAGATGTTGCTGCTTCGACCGCGCTATACGGCGCTGCTGCAACAATTCGTCGGCCACGCGATGGCTCCCGACGCCAACCGCACGCTGCGCATCACGTACGGCACTGTCAAAGGGTACGCGCCGGTTGCGGGCACTGCAGCCTTTCCGGCTTTCACCAAAGTGAGCGAAATCCCCAAGAAGCACACCGGCAAAGAGCCGTTCATTGCCCCCGGCGTGTTGCTGGAGAAGATCCCGGCGCGCAAATTCGGCCCCTATGCGGACGCGGCGTTGGGCGAAGTCCCCGTGGATTTTGTGGCGGATCTGCACATTGCTGGCGGTAATTCGGGCTCGCCCACCTTGGATAAAGAGGGCAATTTGGTGGGGTTGGCCTTTGACGGCAATTACGAAGCGATGGCTTCCAGCTGGCTGTTCATGCCGCAGATCACGCGCTCGATCCACGTCGATATCCGCTACGTGTTGTGGCTGCTGGACGCGGTGTACGGCGATGACGCATTGCTCAAGGAACTCGGCGTCGAGCCGTCCATTGGAAAGTAAAACACAGCGCACTGGCGCGCGGCTTAGTGGATCTCAGGCTCGGGGATTGGCGCTGTGCCCTGCAAGAAATCGAAATCGCAGCCTTTATTAGCCTGCGTGATGTGACGCGAAAACATCACGCCATACCCGCGCAAGAACCGCGGCGCCGGCGCCTTCCAGCTCTTCTTGCGCTCTGCCAACTCCGCGTCTGAGAGTTTCACGTTGATGATCCGCTGCGGTACATTCAATTCAATGGTATCGCCGGTGCGAATCAGCGCCAAGGGGCCGCCGATGTATGCCTCCGGCGCGACGTGCAGCACGCAGGTGCCATAGCTGGTGCCGCTCATGCGGGCATCGGAAAGCCGCACCATGTCGCGCACGCCTTGTTTCAGCAATTTCTTGGGGATCGGCAGCATGCCCCATTCTGGGAAACCGGGGCCGCCCAAGGGGCCGGCATTGCGCAGCACCAGAACGTGCTGCGGTGTCACGTCGAGGTTCTCATTGTCGATGGCCGCGGCCAGATCGTCATAGTTGTCGAATACCAGGGCAGGGCCACTGTGCACGAGCAAGCGTTCATCCAAGGCGCTGGTTTTGATCACCGCACCGTCAGGCGCCAAATTGCCGTGCAATACCGCGAGGCCCCCTTCAGCGCTCAGCGCCGTTTGCGGCGTGCGGATCACATCGTCGTTGTAAACGGTGGCTCCGGAAAGCGCTTCACCTAAGGTGCCGCCCCCGACGTTGCGGGCATCCAAGTTGAGGCGATCTTTCAGGCCTGCGAGCAACGCGAGCAAGCCGCCTGCGTAGTAAAAATCCTCCATCAAGTACTTACCGGAAGGACGCAGATTGCACAGGAAGGGCGTGCGGCGCGAAAATGAATCCAGCGTTTTCAAATCGAGCTCGACGCCCGCGCGCCCAGCCATCGCGAGCAAATGCACCACGGCATTGCTTGAGCCGCCCAATGCCATCAGTGCTGTGGTTGCATTGTCGAAAGCGGCGCGGGTGAGGATATCTTTGGGCTTCAGATCTTCCCACACTACCTCCACCGCGCGCCGGCCCACGTCGGTAGCCATGCGCGAGTGATTGGCATCTACCGCGGGAATGGAGGAGCTCCCCGGTAAACACAGGCCCAGCGTGTCGGCGATGGCCGTCATTGTGGAAGCCGTACCCATGGTCATGCAAGTGCCGGCCGAGCGCGCAATGCCATGCTCGATTTCGCGCCACGCGCATTCGTCGATGTTACCGGCTTTGAGTTCGTCCCAATATTTCCAAGCGTCGCTGCCACTACCCAGCACTTTGCCGTGCCAGTTGCCGCGCAGCATAGGGCCGGCCGGAAAATAGATGCAGGGCAGATTCATGCTGGTGGCGCCCATGACCAGGCCGGGAGTCGTTTTATCGCAGCCGCCCATCAGCACCGAGCCGTCGACCGGATACGAGCGCAGGACTTCTTCTGTCTCTATCGCCAACAGGTTGCGATAGAGCATGGTGGTCGGTTTTTGAAAATTCTCCGACAACGAGATGACCGGCAGCTCAAGCGGGAAGCCGCCCGCTTGCCACACCCCACGTTTGACCTCTTCCACCCGTTGGCGAAAGTGGGTGTGACACGGGTTGATATCGCTCCAAGTGTTGAGGATTCCGATGACCGGTTTGCCCGCGTAATCTTTGCGGTCGTAGCCGATTTGGGCCAACCGGGAATGGTGCCCAAATGAACGCAGTGACTCGACCCCGAGCCAACGATGACTGCGCAGTTCCTCTGGTTTCTTGCGACGAAGGCTCATGCGCAACTTTGGCTCAGCTCAGAGCCTTGTCGACGCTCAACAGCGTGCTTGCGGCCTCTTTGATCGCGGGCCACAGATCGCTGTCGATGTTCGAGAGCAACGGGAGCATCGGGCCGGTGTCTGCAATTCCGGCGAGCTTGACCGCCTCGTGCAGCACACGGATCGGCGAGTGACCATCGCGCAGATCTTCCAGCGGAATGTAAGCAGCGCGCAGTTTCTCCGCTTCGTCCCAATCCTTGCGCTTGATCGCCTGCAAGATCTTGGCGGAGCCGCGCGGCGCGACGCACACCGAACCCGAGGTGAAGCCATTGAGTTGGAAGTCGCGCAGGTGGGTGATGACGGGGCGTTCGCCAATTCCACTGACGATGAGTTTGCGATCCACCAGGTCAATCAACTTCGTCAGATAGGCATCTTGCTTGGGCTCGTCGCGCACGATGGCGTATTTGATGCCGGCAACCACGCCTGCATCCACCAGACGCTTCACCGCTTCGGGGGTCAGGTAAGGCTCATTCTTCAAGTACACGATCACGGGCTTGCCGAAGGCATCCGCAAAGCGACGGATCCCGACTTCGACGCCCGCGACGGTGGCGGGGAACATCAACGGCAACACCATAACGGTCGGGAACGAGCGCGTCTTCAGCAGCGCAACCTGATCCATCATGCGACCAAATTCAGGGCCGACCGACGGAATCATCCAGGTGTTAGGTGCGGCGAGTTCTGCCAGCTGATCCAACACCGCGCCGTATTCGTAGAGGCCAATGTTGTAGAAGTTGGCGTTGCCGCCATACAGGAACGTGGAGACGCCACCCGATTCGATGTGGCGAATCAGCGCAGCGTTCGCTTCGCGATTGAGCGTGAGGTCGGCGCGGCGCGCCAAAGGCGGCACGGCCAGGACCGAGCCACCGAGATCTTGAGGGGTAACAGCCGTCGTTTTCATGGGGGTCTTGGATTAGCTGAACCGCCCGAACTGTGCGAGAGGAAATGGGCAATACCAGCGGATTTGTCGGGCGAATTGCAGCAAACGGTGCGGTAAATGGTGGCGATTTCAGGCGTTACTGCCGCGACGCGGCAATGTGCTGCGCCACGTCTTTGAACGTCGCCACCCACACGTCGCTCTGCTTGCTCGCCAGGTAATCAATGAGCTGCTGGTGTGCGTCGAGCGGCGTGGTCAGGTAATTGAGCGCACAGGCGTTCAGGTCAAAGACGTTGATGTCACAGCTCTTATCCTCCGGCCCCACCCCATGGAAGATAAACACCGTCCAACCCCCAGCCGCGATCGCTTCATCGACGTGGGCGATCATTTCAGGCCCGGTGGCATCGGTGGTGCCGAAGAGGGGCACCGCTTGCAAATCCACTGTGCGCGGATCGGCAACGCCGCTCTTACTGGCTCGCGCGGCAAGGAACCGCTGCGCCACCAGCGGCATGTACGAGATGGGATTGTCGACGGGCCCGATCCCGCGGATGTCCCCTGAACACGGGTAACCGAATGTCAGCGGCGGCGTAGCCCCCAATCGAGCTAGGCGCGCGATAGAGTCATCGAGTTCTGCCCCCATCTTTGCCAAGTCATAATCTTCCGGTCGAAATCCCGCATTGTTGTTATCGCACGGGTGGTACACCGTGTGGCTCGCCAGCTCATGGCCGCTGGTGTGCACCGCCTGCCAAGCCTGCTGTCGCGCGTTCAGCGGATCCGTCGTATTGGGCAATGCCCACGCGTGATCCACTCCCTGAAAGCTAGCCAGGAAGAATGTGCCCTTGAGCTGTGCTGCATCCAGTGCCGGTACGACGTACTTGAGTTGCGCATCGAGCCCGTCGTCGTAGGTGAGGCTGACCGCTGCGACGTGATTGGAGGGCCACGCAAAGGGGGGGCCCCCCGCACTCGCATCAGCTCCGCCCTGTCCGGCTGTTGTCGCGCCGCCGCTTGCTGTGCCGCCGGCTCCTGACGTGTTTGCTATGCCGGCAGCGCCTGCGTTCGATTGTGGCGGACTGCCTGCGGCCCCGCCACTGTTGGTGCCCGATCCGCCCGCGGAACTCATCGACCCAGCTTGTGCTGAGCCCGTCGAGCTGCCCCCTGCCGCTTGCGCAGGGCCGCTCGCGCCTCCTGCCTGCAATGAGCCGCCTGCCTGCTGTGAGCCGGTCGCACCGGGATTCGCTGCGCTAGTTTTTTCGCCGGAACACGCGAGCACCGCTAGGGTTATCGCGACGAGCGAAATAGCCGTTTGCTCGTTACCGATCCGCATGTGGGCCAACCCCAAGTGTGACTTCACAGGGTGTCGGGGCGGCACCAGAAAACTTTAAATTTAGCCTCAAGCCGTCGGAATTGCGCTGAGTGTGCAATCTTCCGGGGCTTCTAACCAAGGAGAGCACATGGAAGGGTCAACCACCGTCGCAGACAGTCAGCTGAGCAAGCTCGACGACGAAATCGCGCGTTGCGGGCCTTTCGAGGCCTACGAGCTTCTGAGCGTGCACCCCGACGAGGTGATCGTTCGCGTGCTCGCCCAAGAGAACCCGGCCATTGCCGACGAGATCCTCTGGGAGTTCCCCGAAGCGCGGCGTAGGCAGCTGCTGCAGGCCGCTCCCCCCGAACAGCGCGAACAATGGGCCCGCAATCACGAGTTCCCCGAAGACAGCGTGGGTCGATTGATGCACGCCCCGATGGCTGTTTTGAGGGAAGGCTTGAGCATCGCCGAAGCCATTGAGCGGCTGCGGCCCATCGTGAAGAAAGCCTTGGTGACCTATGCCTGGGTCGTTGATGCGCAGGGAAAGCTCACTGGCGTGCTGGCTTTTCGTGAGCTGTTGTTCGCTTCTCCTAACGATCTGGTCAGCGAACTCGCGGTGAAGGATCCCTTCTCGCTGCGTCCTGAAATGCCCCTGGTCGATGCCATGCGCGAGGCGCTCAAGTGGCATTTACCGGCCTACCCGGTGTGCGACGCCAGCGGTCGCTTTTTGGGTATCGTTCGCGGGCAAACCCTATTCGAACACCAAGCCTTTGAACTCAGCGCGCAAGCGGGCACCATGGTCGGCGTTGAGAAAGAGGAGCGATTGGCCACGCCTTGGAAGCGCAGCCTAAAAATGCGCCACCCGTGGCTGCAGCTCAATCTGCTCACGGCGTTTCTGGCAGCCGCGGTGGTGGGCACATTCCAACACACGCTGGATCAGTTGGTGATTCTGGCTGTGTTCCTGCCGGTGCTCGCGGGGCAATCGGGAAACACAGGTTGCCAAGCTCTGGCAGTCACTCTGCGCGGGATCACGTTGGGTGAGCTGTCGGCGGCGGGCACGAGTCGATTGATCCTGAAAGAGGCGCTGCTCGGCATGTTGAACGGCATCCTAGTAGGGCTCACCGCTGGCTTGGGAATGCTGGTCACCGCGCAGCTGCAGGGAAATCCCGAAGCGTGGCTCTTGGCGTTGGTGGTGTTGATGGCCATGGTCGGTGCCTGCACCGTCAGTGGGGTGGCCGGCGCAGTGGTGCCGTTGACCCTGCGCCGCTTGGGGGCCGACCCCGCGACTGCATCCAGCATCTTCCTCACCACTGCGACGGACGTCGTCAGCATGGGCTTGTTCTTGGGGCTCGCGACCTGGTTGGTGCTCTAAGAGCAATTCTTGAATGTCAAGGTGCGGCGGGCGATTCGTGAATCGCCCCTGCCTACTCGTAGTCGACCATGCGCACGCCGCGCTTTTTACGGTCGACTTCGGTTGCGGCGCGCAGTCGTTCATAGAGCTGCACCACGTCTGTCTTCAAGCCGCCCAGCGTCACTTCAGGCGTGGTCTTGTCAAAAGTCTTGAGCAGAATGTTACCGGTGCCCAGCAGGCGCTGAGAGAACGGGCGCTCAACCGTGTAATCGCTGATGCGATACAGATCCACTTGCTCCATGCGCTTGGAGAGCACACCGTCTTCAATCACGATGCGTCGAGTGGTGATGCGGTAGTGGCGGCTCCGGGATGCCCACCACAGTGGGATGAGCCACAGCCCTACGGTGACGATACAGAGCAGCAGCTGCCCCACTGAGCGAACCAACGCCGCCCGCCCCTCGAACAAGACTTCCTCCGGTGCAGAACCGCTTTCAATGCCTAGTGGAGTGTGCTCCTCGCCCGTGTGAGCCGACATGCGGCAGCTCTAACACTGGCGCGGACCCGTCGAAAGGCGAACTCGAGGCGCACAAAAAAGCAGCGGGGTTGCCCTGGCTTTCGCCCTGGGCAACCCCGACGTTGCTTGGTCGATCCTTGTTAGATCGACATCACGAACGCGATGAGGGCATCGCGATCAGCGGCGGACAGAGCCTTGAAGTTGTCCACAATGCCGCTGGCCTCACCACCGTGCCACAGCACCGCTTCCAACACGCTGGCAGCGCGGCCGTCGTGCAGGAGGTTGGAGTTGGCGCCAATGGTGCCGAGCACGCCGATGCTGGACAGCGGCGACGTACGCCATTCGGAGGCACCTGCCGGTGCTTGATCGTCCATACCCTCGGGCAACATGCTGTTGTCGGCCAAGTCCGGACCCATGTCATGGAGCAACAGATCCGTGTAGGGCTTGAACGACTGGTTGCGCAGCTCGGAGAACGGATGATTGGGCCCCGTCACCGCATCCGTGATGTGGCAGTTGTTGCAGCCGACCGTGCGGAAGAGCTGCCCACCTTGCATCACTTGCGGATCCTCAGCATTGCGCTGCGGGTACACACCCACCAAGCGCATGTAGGTGGTGAGCCGCATCACGTCGTCTTCCGACAACTCCGGAGTTGCGTCAGCACCCTTGAAGATGCTGGTCGTCACGCCGATGTCATTGAACAACGCGTCGGTGACCTGGTGACGGACGCTGATCTTCTCGGCCTTCCAACCGAAACGGCCGATGCGCAACGCGCCGGTCTCCGGATCTGGGATGTAGTTCGGGCGACCAGAGATACCGTTGTGGTCGCAATCCAAACGATCCGCGTGAGACAGAATGGTTTCTTCCGTCTCTGCCTCAAGCAGACCCAGGCCGACGATCTTACGAGCGACGCGGGCTGAGAAGCCGCCGATGGTGCCGCTGTTGGCGGTCACTGAAATGACCGGCTTGGTCAGCGTGACGGTAGTGCCATCACCCAGAGTGACCATCTTGGTCTCCGTGCTCGCGAGCGACGCGGTGCCTTCTTGCAGTTGCAATTGGCTGCCCAGATCGCCCGAGTTGTACAACTTGAACGCCATCGACGTCTTGTCACTGAACGTGGTCACGGTGGTACCCGGGCCGTTGTTCAAGTGGCAATTGGTGCAAGAAGTGGTGGCGTACAGCGGGCCGGCCTTATTCATCTGCTCGGTGAAGACCTGGTTGCCCGTTTCGCTGTGCTCGCCGGTCGTGAAATCCGTGTGGAATAAGCGACGGCCTTCAACGAAGTGCTGCACGTTCTCGTGCTGGATATTGAGCGCCATCTGTCCGATGGATTGGTCGATATCTTGTTGATCCAAGATCCAAGCGATCGTGGTGTCACCGCCGCCGCGCGCCTCGGGGATTGGGCCCGGAGCGGGTGCGTAGTCCTGGTTGTTCGGCGTGAGGCCACCTTGGCCGATTTGGTAACGGAAGCAATCGGTATAGTACGAGCTGCGTGAACCCGGAGTGTTCAGCTGATCCTCTTGGATGAACACGCCGATTTCGAACTCGTAGTTCTCGCCCACGGCAAACGAGCGATCACCGGGTGCGCTCGTCTCGTCACGCTGCTGCACGAACGCGTGCGCGGTGGTCGCCGGCTCTTCCGGCGGCACGTCCGCGTCGGTCTTGTCCACCGCGTAGTTGTTGAACTCGAAGGTCGCGTTGGCCGCGCGCTCCTTCCACGAACGCCAGTTCGTGATGCGGTTGCCGTTGTGGTCCGGCATCGTGATAGGCAGGTAGGTGGCGACGATGCGGTTCGTCCCTGTGGGGGTGTAGTCTTCGAGCACGAAGCCGTAGGTGCGGTTCTCGAAGTAATGCGGCTCGAACGAAGCGAACGTGCCTTCCTTCTCATGACGGCCGCGCACGCGTCCTGCACCACGTGTCACGATCACGCCGTCGGGGCGCACGGTGACGATAGGGGGATTGACGACGTCGGTTGCGCTGAACAGCGGAATCACGCCACCGAGCCCGGGGGCGGCGGCGTTGGCACGCGTGGCGGCACCGCTGGTGAAGTAGGTGAACGCCGCGGTCAGATCTTCGTCGCCGATGATCGAGGCGGGGTAAGCGGCCATGTACATGCCGCCCGCGCGCACCTTGGTGATGAACTGATCTACCGTGCCGGTGTACGCGTAAAGATCCGGATAGCGAGAGTTCGCCTCACCGCTCACGGTGTGGCATCCGCTGCAGGTGCTCACGAAGGCTCCCGGAACTGAACCGCCACAGGCTGACGTCGGGGGTGCGCCCGGCGTTACCATGGTTGGGGGAGTCGTCATGTCGCCGGGGATCGTCATGTCACCCGGAGTCGTGGTGCCCGGAGTCGTGGTGCCCGGAGTCGTGGTGGTGCCCGGAGTCGTCGTGCCGCCCGGGACCATCGTGCCGTCCGGGGTCGTGGTGCCGCCTGGCGTCGTGGTGCCCGCCATGCCGGTATCGGCCTGGCTACCGCCAGAGCAACCCAGAGCAACAAGCCCAAGGGGGATCAGAGCGATCAGCGATTGGGAGGGGAGGAATTTTCCGAAGTAGTTGTTGTTTTTCGACACGTTGCACCTCTAGCGGACAATGAGCCTAGACTCGCTGTCCATGGGTTGCCGTTTGCTGTCGGAATTTGAATGGTTTGCATCAAAGCTGCGTTCTGATCGGCAGCCTTGCTGGATCTTAACGCCGGCAACGGATCTCCATCGCAGCTGTTGGGAATAAACCGAAAACCAGTTTCAACAGCCCCCAAATGCGAGGTCTGCCGGCACTGAATTTCCGTGCTCCAAAGGCGCTGTTCCAGCCGCGATAGATTCCATTAAGCCCAACACTTTTGCAGATAACTGTAATCCAAGGTGGGCCTCTTCTGGACACTACAAATCGACCCCTCCAAATAGTGGAGGAGACGTCTGGAGACTGTATGAACTCTCGCTTGCTGCGCTTCACCTTCACCCTCCCGTTGTTGTTGGGGGCAGGTCTGGTTTGCTTCTTCGCTAAGACGGCCTCTGC
>DATJEQ010000143.1:0-14239 GCA_035496495.1 Polyangiaceae bacterium | reverse complement strand
TCGCATGACGGACTTGGCTACCAATCGCGTGGTCGAAGCGTTCGACGAAGCGGATGTGAGTCATCAACGAAAATTGGCGACCTCGGGGGTGCGACGCTTTTTTGGTCGCGCGTCGTTGGAGGGGCCGCTGGTCGCGGTATTGGAAGGCATCCAGTGGTGCGATTTGCCCAGTTTGGAAATCCTCACCGCGTTAGCCAAGCAAGCAGATCCTTCACCTATCTTGGTGTTGCTGGTGGCCAGGCCCGATGAGCGTATCGCTCCACTGCTTGAAGGAATGGTGCACATTGAACTCAAGGGGCTGCACACCGAGCATCAATTGCGACTGGTGCAAGCGCACCTGGGTGCGAACAAAGGCGTGGCAGAGGTGTGCGCGGATCTGCTGCCGCGCGCCGGTGGCAATCCATTTTTCTTGTTAGAAATGGTCGACACGCTGCTCGAACGCGGCGCTTTGGATCTGCGCGAAAACGAGCACCACGAGCAAGTGCTCTTGCGCGTGGGACACGCGCCAGAAGCGTTGGCACCCCTGCCCTCAACCCTGGAACAATTGATTGCCGATCGCTTGAACGAGCTGCCCCTACCCGAGCGCACCATCATCGAATGGCTGGCGGTTGCAGGCGCGCCGCTTTCTTTGTCGGATCTGCGCGCGCTGTCGGAAATCGAAATAGAAGAGCATGTCGCCCGGTTGTGCGCGCGCGGTCTGTGCGACGCGCGCGAAGAATTCGTGGAGGTGCGGCATCCTTTATCGCGCGACGTGGCCTATCTCGCCCTTGAACGCGGTGAACGCGCCCGCATGCACAACGCGTTCGCTCAGCACCTCTCGCAAACACCGCTTGCCAGTGGTTTGAGCGCTGCGTTGATCGCCCGCCATTTTGCCCGAGGGGGTAATCGAGAGGCCGCCGGTGAATCTTACCTGCGTGCGGCCATGGCGGCACGCAAGAGCTACCAGCTCGATATCGCGACACGCTTTCTGCGGCGAGTGATCGCTGTGCTCCCCGCAGGCGATCCACGCACCGTGGATGCGCTGGAAGTCTTGGAGAGCAATTGCCGCATCCAAGGTCGGCCACGTGATCGCCGGCGTCATTTGAACGCGCTGCGCACTCTGGCGCTCGGTTCGGGAAAGCCGGGCTGGGTCGCGCTGGCGCTGGCGCGCAGTGCTCGGCTTGACTTGGATGAAGGGCGGTTGAGCCAGGGGCTGCAGATTGCCCAGCAAGCCGAGCAAATGGCGCGGCTGGCCAACGCGCCGCATTTGGAAGTGGAAGCGCAGCGTTTGGTAACGGAAATGTTGCGTGAGTTGGGTGACACCCAAGGAGCCCTTTCTGCGTGCGATCGAGCGCTGGAAACCGCGGCGCACCATTTCCCTTCTCCAAGCCTAACGGCTGAAATGCTGCGTGCGCGCGGCATGCTGCTGCTGCGCGTCGGGCGCGTCAACGAAGCCATCAGCGCGCACGCAGAAGCCATCGGGGTTTTCCACCTCACGGGTCGCAAGCGATTGGAGTCGCGCGCTAAGAACTCACTTGCGGTCGCCATGTTCGTCATGGGCCACTACAGCGACGCCATCGCGCTAGCGTTGGAGGCGGTGCGCATTGATGTCGCGATTGGTGGGCGCTTTCAGATTGGACGCACGCTGAGCATTATTGGTCAGTCCTACGCCCGCCTGGGGGACTACGATCGTGCAGAGAATTACCTGTGGCGCGCGCGCGACGCCCACCAGCGCTATGGGGATCACGACGGACGTGCTGACACACTGCTGGCAAGTGCCGAGTTGTCACTCGCACGCGGGGAGTTGGATCGCGCAGAGACATTGACCAACGAATCGTTAGGTCTGAGTTCCACCACCGGAAGCGCCTACGATGCCGTGCACGAGAAATTGTTGCGCGCCTTGCTCGCACTGGCCCGTGGGCGCCCCAGTGCCGCGGTGATGCACGCCTTCGACGCGAGGCAAGTGGCGGAAGTGCAGGCCTATGTTTCGTTCCATTTCTACGCTATGGCCATTGAAGCGGTAGCGCGCGTGGAGTTGGGCGAGCAGCACACGGGGATCCTGCTGGCCACCACCGCACTGGGTGCCCTGGAGACACTGCAGGGTTCTGAATACGGTTTGGAAACCCGGGCGCTGTGTTGCGACGCTTTGGCACGTGCGGGATCACCGCAGGCCGCCACCCTGAAACGGCGAGCCTCGGTGTATGCAAAACAACTGCTGGAACAGATCACGGATGTGGATCTTCGATCCAAATTCGCGAGCAGGCCGCCCGTTGCTCTCTTGCTCGAACGCGAACCGGCAACACGTTCAGGTCACTAGCCTGACCAGCAGCAAGGCCAGGCCACCACCCAATTCGACAACGGGCGGCTCAACTCGACGCGGAATCCAGCGCTGCCTTCAACTCCGAGAGCGCTTTGGCATCCGCCTTCATTGTGGCCACGTCGATTCCCGCTCGCAGCCACTCGCAAGCCTGCTGCGACTGATCCATCTGCACCAGCAGCTGGCCCGCGATCAGATACATGGGCAAATAATCCGGCTCGCGCGCACGCAGGTCGGTGAACGTGGCCAGCGCTTCGTCAAGTCGGTCCAGCTTTCTGTATTCCATCGCCAGCGCGTAGTGCGCGAATGGATCCCCGGTCTTCTGGGTCATCGCTTGCAACATTTCCAGGCGGGTGCTCATGGCGTGTCTCTAGCCCAATCTCACTCGAAACGCAGGTATTGGGCCAGCACCTTTCTGCTGCCAAATCCTGGGAAACGCGCAGTAATCTTGGGTGCCTCGCCCAGCTCCACCTTCTCCACCACCCCGCGGCCGTAACGCTTGTGAAACACGGGCGAGCCCAGGCGTGGACCCTCGGCATCGTGTTGCATATCGTCAAAGGCGCCGTAATCAATGCGCGATTCTTCCTGCGATTGCTGCATTGAGACGCGGCCTGTGCGCACCACATTGGGCGCGCCCAGGGTGACGCGATTGCTGCGCCCGCTGTCCCCTTGCGACCAAGGATCGAACACTTGTTCGTCAATGACTTCAGCGGGCAGACATTCCAAGAAGCGACTCTTCACTTGGTAGCGCGTGGAGCCAAACAGCATGCGCACATGGGCATGCGTGATGTGGAGGCGCTGCCGAGCGCGGGTGATCGCAACATACGCCAATCGTCGCTCTTCCTCCAACTCGTCGTTGTTCTCGCCGTCCACCCCGCGGTAGGGGAACATCTCTTCTTCCATTCCGGTCAAGAACACCGTTTGGAACTCCAAGCCTTTGGCGCTGTGCACCGTCATCAAGCGCACCTGCGGTTCGTCCTTCAGCCCGTCAATGTCACTGACCAGTGAGACGCGCTCTAAATAACCGCTGATGTTCGCTGGGTCGCCCGCTTGCTCGGCGTCCAGCTCGTACTCACGGATCGACCCCAAGAGCTCCTGTAAGTTCTCCAAGCGAGCGTCGCTTTCGGCGGTGTCCTCTGCCTCCAGCGCAGCCTTGTAGCCCGTCTTTTCCAGCACTTCACCCGCCAGCTCGAACGGCGTGCAGGTCCGAGCGCTCTCCCTGAGAGTCAGTAACAGATCGCGAAAGCCACTCAATTTGTTACGAGCGCCTGCGGCAAGTGTTGGGTCTTTCAGGGTCGCTTCAATGGCATCGAACGCGCTGGTGTCCCGCCGGAACGCGGTATCCAGCAATCGCTCAATCGTCTTGTTGCCAATGCCGCGCGCAGGCACGTTGATCACGCGTACCAAATCGGCGTCTGAACGTGGGTTGTCGATCAAGCGCAGGTAGCTGAGCAGATCTTTCACCTCCGCTCGCTCGAAGAATTTCATTCCTCCAATCACCTGATACGCGATCCGTTCGCTGCGTAACGCCTCTTCAATCACCCGTGATTGCGCGTTGATGCGGTAGAACACTGCAACCTCGTCGGCGGCCGTGCCGTTGAGCAGCTCTTTCTTGATCTGCGCCGCGACATAGGCCCCCTCGGCACGCTCGTCGCGCACCGCGCGCACTACGATCGGCGCTCCCGAGGCGTTCTCCGTCCACAACTCCTTCGGCTCACGCGTGCGAGAAGGAGCGATCACGGCCAGCGCCGCACGCACCACATTGCCGGTTGAGCGGTAGTTCTGCTCCAGCTTGACCACCTCGGCATCTTTGAAGTCTCGCCTAAAACCCCGGATATTCTCGATACTTGCACCCCGCCAACTGTAGATGGATTGATCGTCGTCACCCACCACGACCAGGTTTCTGCTTCGAGCCGAGAGGGCGCGCACCAAGCGGTACTGCGTGCGGTTGGTATCTTGGAATTCGTCGACCAGCACGTGATCGAACCGTTCCCGCAGCTCCTTTCCCCCTGCGCTTTGCGGATCCTCCGCAATGCGCATCACGAGCAAGATCAGATCCTCGAAATCGACGGCGTTAGCGGTTCGCAACGCGTGGTCGTAACCACGGAAGATGTCGAGCGCCGAGGAATCGTCTTCGCCGAAATCCTTCGGCTCAATACCTTCGCGCTTGTACAGGTGCACCCTGCTGAGCATGAGCCGGTGCGGGTACGTTTTTTCGTCCAGACCCAGATTCTTAATCACGCGTTTCATGAGCGCGCGCTGGTCGCTGTCGTCGTAAATGACGAATTGCCGATCCAACCCAGCCTCGGCGTGGTGTCTTCGCAGCAGCTTCGCGCAAATGGAATGGAACGTTCCCACCCACAGATCGCGTGTCGCCTGCACTCCTGCAAGCTGCTCCAACCGCTTCTTCATTTCCCCTGCGGCTTTGTTGGTAAAGGTCACCGCCAAAATACGAAACGGGTTCTCCTGGTGATCGCGCAGCAAACTTGCAATGCGATGGGTGATCACGCGCGTTTTTCCGCTGCCCGCGCCGGCGTAAACAAGCAGCGGGCCGCCTGGATGGCGCACGGCGCGCAACTGGGGCTCGTTGAGCTCGCTCATTGCTGTTTTCCCGGCTAACGCTACCGTGACACGCACTCAAGCGCTACTGTGCAACCCACTTGAATCCTGTCGTGCAGCGCGCCCACATCAAAATGCTCCCCTCAGCCGAAAGTGCCACTACGCGACGCCTGGCAGTGCTGCTAGCAAGCGTTCTGGGTGGGGTTGTGTGCGCGATTGCAGTGCCGCTGGCATGGCCCAAGGCGGGGATGCTGACAGCTCTGTGCGCCACACTTGGCATGGCATCATGGCCATTGATCTTGGGTGCCAGGCGACCTGCGCAAGCACCGCAACCCGGACGAACCCCCGCTCACCCGCTGTGGCAATTCAGTGGCCTGCTGCTGAGTGCCTTGATCTCGCCCTTAGCGCACCACTATTTTCACCCATTGTTGCGAGTGCTCAATCTCGGTAGCGCGTCGTTCACCTTGCTGGTCGACGGACAAGCGCTTCTGACGCTGCCGCCGACCAGTTCAGAGAGCCCATTCGCTGGCGCTGAGTTGCGATTGGGCGCAGGGGCGCACCAATTTGCGATCCGCAACGCGCAAGGGATCACCATGTCGCAAACGGCAGTGCATTTGGTTGCAGGTGCAGTGCACCTCTACGCGCCCTTACGCAAAGGTCAGTGCTTCTGGTTGGAAACGGCGCATTACGGCAGGGCCGGCGATGCGGTGGATCGGCAGGCGCTCTCACCCGACGAGCAATTCTGGTTATTGCCGGCCGAGGTTGATTTTTGGTTCACCGCGCCTCCGGCAGGCTCGGGTGGCTCGCGCCTGAGCGGAGGTGCAGTGACCGCCGTGCGACAGGGCCCCTGCCCGCCACCGCGGGAAGCGCAGTGATCACGCCCTTAGCTCAAAAAGGCTGAAAAACAGCCACAAACTAGGCCTGTGACATTGCAAACTGAGGCAACTGACTATAGTTTGTCGTGAAGGTGACCGAGCAGAGCGAAAACCCAGAACCGCCCAGCAGCAAGGCCGGCCCATCGCGCACGCCGCCCGATGCCAATTCGGACTCCGGCGATACGGAGGCGGCTGCATCCGCTCAGCAAGGCGAGCAGGCCCAAGCCGACTCTTCCCCCGCGGATTCCCCGGCCGTGGATCCGATGGAGGAGATGCGGGCAGAGTTAGCACGCACCCGAGAGCAGCTGCTGCGCACCGCGGCGGACTTTGACAACTACCGCAAACGCTCACGGCGCGAATCACTGGAAGCCGAGCAGCGCGGCCGTGAAGCGTTCATGCGGGATGTGTTGCCCGTGTTCGACAATCTGGAGCGTGCGGTCGCCCATGCCGAGGTTGCCACCGATGTGCAGTCTCTGTTGAACGGCATTCAAATGGTGATGCGGCAATTCGGTGACACGTTGCTGAGACTCGGCATTGAGCGGGTCAAGACGGTGGGCGTTCAATTCGACCCCACGATCCATGAAGCTATCCAACATTTAGAGACAGACGCCTACGCTCCGGGCGTGATTGCGGCAGAGATCCAAGGTGGTTACTCGGCGAATAAGAAGTTGATTCGACCCGCCATGGTGGTGGTGGCCAAAGCAAAGACCGTTGAAGAGCCCCCTGAAGCCCCAGCAAAACATGAGGCGCCCCCACAGAGTGAGCGCATCCGCAAGAGCGAACCCAGCCCGAGCAGCGCCAGCCCAAGCAGCGCCAGCCCAAGCACTGGCTCCGTGCCTGAGTCGCATGAAGGCGCGACAAGCGACGATGCCCAAGTACAGCCGGCCAATTCCAGCGAGCCCGAAACCGCGTGAGCGACGCACAATGAATAAAGTCACGAGGGGGAACTCGAGCCAAGGGTAAGATCATTGGAATTGACCTCGGCACGACCAACTCGTGCGTCGCCATCGTTGAAGGCACCTCGGCGCAGGGTGAGCCAGAAGTCAAAGTGATCCCCAATGCTGAGGGGGCGCGCACCACGCCGTCGGTGGTGGGGTTCGCGGGCAGCGGTGAGCGCTTGGTGGGGCAGGTTGCCAAAAGGCAAGCGGCCACCAACGCGGAACACACGGTCTATTCGGTGAAGCGTTTGATGGGCCGCAAACACAGCGACCCCGAAGTGGCCAAGCACTCACGCACCGTGGCGTACACTGTGATTCAACATGAAAATGGCGATGCTTGGGTGCACGTGCGCGACCGCGAGATGTCACCTCCTGAGATTTCCAGCTTGATTTTAGGCGCCCTGAAGGAGCTGGCAGAAAGCTACTTGGGCGAGGAAGTGACCGAAGCCATCATCACCGTTCCGGCCTATTTCGACGACGCCCAACGCCAAGCCACCAAGGATGCGGGCGCCATTGCCGGCCTGGACGTGAAACGGATCTTGAACGAGCCCACTGCGGCGGCACTGGCGTACGGCTTGGACAAGAAAGATGCGCACTGCATCGCCGTTTACGACTTAGGTGGCGGCACCTTCGATATTTCGATCCTCAACCTGGCCAGCGGTGTTTTCAATGTGCGCGCTACGGGCGGCGATACCCATTTGGGTGGCGACGACTTTGACGTGCGCATCATCGACAAGCTGGCCGAAGAATTCCAAGCGCAGCATGGGATCGACCTGCGCACCGATCGAATGAGCCTGCAGCGCCTACGCGAAGCGGCCGAGAAGGCCAAACACGAGCTTTCATCCTCGATTGAAACCGAGGTCAACATCCCGTTCATTGCCACCGGCTCCAGCGGGCCGCTGCACTTGGAGCGCGCGTTCAAGCGCAGTGAGCTTGAAATCCTCACTCGCGACTTGATCGATCGCACCTTGAAGAATTGTGAGCAGGTGCTGCGCGACGCGAATCTGGCCACCAAGGATATCGACCAGATCGTGCTCGTGGGGGGCATGACTCGCATGCCGGCCATTCAAAAAGCCGTGAAGACGTTCTTCGGCAAAGAGCCGCACAAAGGGGTGAATCCCGACGAGGTGGTGGCCTGTGGCGCGGCCATTCAGGCGGCAGCATTGAGTGGGCAAATCGACGAGGTGCTGCTGCTCGACGTGACTCCGCTTTCCATTGGAGTGGAAACGGGCGGCGGCGTGTTCACCCGCCTGATTCCGCGCAACACTACCATTCCCACGGAGAAGAGTGAAATCTTCACCACCAGTCTCGACAACCAACCGTTCGTACCGATCCACGTGCTGCAGGGCGAACGCGAAATGGCTGCGGACAATCGCACGTTGACCAGCTTTGACTTAACCGGAATTCCTTCGGCCCCGCGCGGAGTACCCAAGATCCATGTGGTATTCCGCATCGACGCGGACGGCATCCTGCACGTTGAGGCCACGGACTTGGGCACTAACCGCATGCATTCCATTTCCGTAACCTCCAACAGCGGCCTAACCAAAGAAGAAATCGACCGCCTGATTGAGGATGGCGAGCGCTTCCGTGAAACAGATGAACTGAGAAAGCAGTTGGCTGAAACTAAGAATCAAGCCGAAACGCTGCTTTACACCTCCGAACAAGCGCTGGAAGGCTACGCGGATTTGCTCAGTGAGGACGCGCGGACCGCTCTCAGCGCTGACATTGAACTGCTGCGTGAAGCGCTCGACAGCGGCGCCGGGCCGGATCAAATTCGTGAAGCGTATCAACGGCTCGAAGCGGCTACCTTCGCGATCGCCGAAGAGATGTATGGGTCGGGGCAAGCCGAACCCGGCGCAGAGGGCTAGTGCTGCCTAGCGCGGCGCTGAAGGTGCGTGTCACACTGGCGCGAGGACTTGCGACGTTGCTGTGACGGCTACAACCCTAGGACGCTACACGCTGCTCGATGCCCTGGGGTCCGGGAGCATTGCTGAATCTTACCGCGCGCAAACGGCCGGCATTGAAGGCTTCGAAAAGAGTGTCGTGGTCAAGCGCCTGCTGCCCGCGCTGCGCGACGATCCGTACTTGGTCGACTCGTTTCTGAGCACCTTACGGCCGACCTTGGCACTGCGGCATGCCAACATTGCGCAAGTGCTGGACATGGATCTGGCTCCGGAGGCGTCAGAGGGGCATTATTGGGTCACCGAACATGTCCCGGGCTGGTCGCTCAGACGACTGCTGACCGAGTGTCGCCAAACGCGGGTCGTCCTTCCCGTCGAGTTGGCTCTATTCATTGGCCTCGAAGCGTCGCGAGCGCTCGATTACGCGCACCGCCTGCAGCCGGAAGAAGCCATTGTTCACGGCAACGTTTCGCCCAACAACTTGCTGCTCAGCCGCGAAGGTGAAGTCAAGTTGACGGATTTCGGTACGGCGCTGTCACTGATGCGCCGCAACGCCATCCTTGGGTTGCCCGCGCAGCAGGGCATCCCCGAAAACGGCATCTCGCTCAGCCCAGAGCAATTGGAACAAGGCAGCGCCACATTGCACAGCGATATTTTCTCGCTCGCTCGAACGCTGGCTCACTGCCTGCATGATGACGAGGCAGAGCAAGATCCCCACCTCGCTGTTGCACATGGCCCAATGCGGCCCAGTGTGCCTGCTTCCATCAGCGGGCTACTCCAACGTGCACTTTCCACAGATCCAAGCGAGCGCATTCCCACGGCCGCCGACTTCTACGAACAGTTGATGGAATCGATGGTGAAGGCGCGCCTGCGCTGGTCGCGTGCCGCGGTGCTCGATTGGCTCAATCGCAGTCTGCATCCTGAAAGCGCGTCGCAAAGACCGGGGCAGCAAGTGCCCCTGCCGGTAGCTACTCCCGCTGCATCCGTTCCTGCGGTGCGCGAAGTATCTGTGCTGGTGTTGACCCTCGCCAGCGAGCCCTCTGCGACCTTGAAATTGCGCATTGAGCAGTTGCTCGGGCGCGCCGCCAACGGTTCACATTGGGCCTCAGGCCAGCAGCTGTGCGCTGTCTTCCAGCAACCCGATGGTCGAGACGCAGAAATCGCAGTGCGCACTGCATTGGCCTTGTTGCGTGCGCTGGGTGGGGTGGCGCGCTCCAGTAATCTTGCAATCGATCTCAGCTCGTACCCTCCATCCCTGTTCAACACCGAGGGCGATTTCACCGATCCACCGGCACTGGCACAATGGGCACAAGTGTTGGGCCACAGTGATTGGCATCACGCCGGAAGAGTGGTCGTCAGTCGCCAAACCACCCGCGAGCTGCGGGCGTTGTTTCGACTCAAAAGAGTGCACAAATTCGGATTTGCAATCGTCGGAAGCCGGCGCGTGGATCACGCATCAGGGCCGTTTTTCGGTAGACACGACGCGCTTTACTGGCTCAGTGAATTCACCACCCAGCTGTGCACGCCCGGTGCATCCCCGCCGGCCGCAATTGCAGTGATCGGTGACGCAGGCATCGGCAAAACGCGCCTGTTGTTGCAATTGAATGACCTGCTGCGCGAGGCGAACTCTACTGTGCGACTGTGTATTGCTGCTTGCCCAGTGCGCGGTCGCACCTTGGCGTACTCCGCCGTGCTCACCTTGCTCGCCCGCTTGTGCGACATTCGTGAAGGCGACGTGGCACCGCGCGCGCAACAGAGCCACCCCGCACTGGTGCACGTCGATGCCGAGGATCTGGCTCGCGCCACGGAACTGCTCTCCGCGCCGCCAGCGCCCACCGATGAGCTCGACGTTGAATTGGGTGCCCTGCTCACCCGTGTCGTAGTGGCGCGCGCCACGCGCTGCCCTCAGGTGCTGGTGGTGGATGCCGCACACCAGATGGACGACGCAAGCAGGCGAATTCTCGCTAGCGCGGTTGCCAGCGATTTGGGCAAAAACGCACTGCTCGTGCTGTTATCGCGGGAGCTCTCCCTGCTCGAAGGACTCGTCCCCCATACCAGCACCCGTTGGCTGTTGCAGCCCCTGGACGGAGCCACGATGACCCAAATTTTGCAGACGCGCCTGCGAGTTACGGACATTCCTTTGCACATTGGCCAGCGCTTTGTTGAGCTTTCGCAGGGCAACCCGCTAGTGCTCGAAGAGCTGCTGCGCCAAGCGCTCGATCAAGGGCAAATCAAGCTCGCTCGCGACCAACTCCAAGCGAGCACCGTGATCGCCCCGGCTGCTTCGCGCAGCCTCAGGCTAATGCAACAGAACGGCCTATGGCCCGCAGGCTAGCAAAAGGCGCGCGGTCTGTGGCGCGCCACAGGCTCAATCAGCGACGCGGTTAAACTCAACCCTCGGCGGCGAGCTTCTGCGCAATCGCTTCCAAGTGCGCGTTGACCTGCGGATCGGTCTGTCGTAGCGCTTCGACTCGACGCACGGCGCTCATCACCGTGGTGTGATCACGATTACCAAACGCGCGCGCGAGCTCTGGGAAGCTGCACTTGAGCCGTTGACGGCACAGGTACATCGCCACCTGCCGCGCGAACGCGACGCTCTTGTGCCGATCGCGGCTGAGCAAGTCTGCGTTCGAAAGACGAAAGTGACTGCACACGATCCGCTGAATGTCCTGCACGCTTTGGACCTCAGCTTGGCGAGGCAACGAAGACACAATTTCACTACGAGTGAATTCTTCGTCGATTGATCGCCCGGTGAGCGAAGACTTGGCGGCCAGCCTTATCAATGCTCCTTCGAGCTCGCGGACGTTGCTCTTGATGGCTTGAGCCAGCAGTACCGCAACTTCGTCGCTCAGAGTGATGCCCTCAAGCTCCGCTTTCTTCTTGACGATGGCCACGCGCGTTTCCAGAGCGGGCACCTGAACATCTGCCACGAGGCCAGAGGTGAATCGGGAGATCAGACGCTCGGGCATGCGCTGCAGATCTTGCGGGTACTTGTCACTGGAGACGACGATCGGTTTGTCCGCGTCGTGCAGCGCGTTGAAGGTGTGAAAGAATTCCTCTTGCGTCTGCTCGCGGCCCGCCAAGAACTGGATGTCGTCGAGCAGCAACACGTCGCATTGGCGGCGATAGCGTGCGCGGAATTCCTCCATCTTGTGGTGCTGGAGCGCCTCGATGAATTCGTTGGTGAAACGCTCAGCCGACACATACAACACGCAGGCATTCGGCCGCACCTCGAGCATGCGGTCGGCGATGGCGTGCATCAGATGGGTCTTACCCAGGCCCGTTCCTCCACACAAAAACAAGGGATTGTAGCGGCGCCCGGCTGCCCCCGCCGAAGCCAACGCGGCCGCATACGCCAATTCATTAGAAGGGCCGACCACGAAGTTGGCGAAGGTGAACTTCGGATTCAAGAAATCGCCACTGCGCACAACGGAACTCGAGCTTGTGGAACTGGGCCCAATGGAACTGGACCCGATGGAACCGGAGGAGCTGGTAGTGGAACTCATGGCACTGGGTGGACGATTGACAGACACGGGCGATACCACTCGCAACTCAACGGTCGCCGCTTTGACTTCGAACGCGTCGGCTGATGACGACGGCGAAACTGCCGCCAGTGAAACGGGAGCCAATGAAACGGGAACCGGTGAAACAGACGCGCGAGAACATACAGGTGTGACCAGCTCCTTTGAGATCATCCACCTTACGTCAATTCGATGGGGCGGTGTAAGCCCCAATTGTTGCTCCAACTTACTGAGCAAGCTGGGCAGAAAATGCGTCTTCACCCAGTCCCTCACGAATTCGTCGCGGGCCGTGAGCGATAACTCCCAACTCCGGCGACTGGGAGCGAGCACATCGTTAGGCCTTAGCGAATTGAACTGTATGCCACTGAACCACTGATCGAACGAACCCGGGGACAGACCTCGCGTGTGATCCAGCGCAGCCTGCCAAGCGCTAAGTCCCGACTGCACCGCTGCTTTGTCCACGGTTGCATTCTCCCCAGCTGTGCTCCCGGTAACTTGCACGAAACTTGTGTCCACGTTCCCCTCACCAAGATTCGAAATACTCAAGTGTCACAACCAAGCAGCAAGTACAGAATAGATTCCCGACTCCGGGGCCCACTGGGAGTGGCCCAGGCTGACTTGCGAGCCAACCGCCCGGTCATGCCGCTTCAATCAGGTCGGGTGTGCTGTCAGCACCGCTGCTAACACCGAACTGTAATCCGCATCAATGGATGATTTTTCAGAATGGTGATTCCCGCATCAAAATCGGTGAATAATTTTTGATCACCCTAACGATCAATTCGATTTCGCAACCTGCAACGAATTGTTGCGTCTGTAAGTTCTGAAACTTCGTCACAATTTGTCAGCAGCGCACACGCGTGCGGTTGCGGATCGCCATCAACAATCGGCATTCCATTCGTCAAGCGCTAAGTCGCTGCTGTTGCAAGCGACGCATAGGGGCCGGAACGGCCGTCCAACTCGTTACCTTTCCTTTTTGTTGGCCGCACGGAATGATCGGGAGTAGCAGTCGGCAAGAGAAGGTCGGACAGGCGAACAAATCGATGCAGGCCCGTTGCAAACACACTGGCCGAGCCCGACCCCCCTGTCGGGCCGCGCTGGCCGCATTGCTGCTCAGCGCCCTGTATGTGCGGCCCGCCCTCGCCGAACCGAGCAAGCTGCCGCCGGAGCTGGGCTACAACTACGGTGAGATCGAAACTCCGCGGACCGCGGCCGTCGGTGGAGCGCTCCGTGCGTTCAGTAATTCAGTGGAGGCGCTTTACACCAACCCTGCCAACATGGCCGCGACCCGCATTTACCACTTGGGCGGCAATGTTCAGTTCTGGCCGCAGGCAGATCGTCAGACTTATGCGGCCGCGGTGGTCGACTCTGTTGTCAGTCGCGCCAGCCTGGCTGGTGGCATCGGCGTTGCCTACACGCGACAAGATCCCGATGGCCTGGACAGAACCGCGCTGGACGTGCGCCTAGCCCTCGCGTTCCCTTTCTCCGAGCAGTTCCTGCTGGGTGGAACCGCCAAGTACAACGCAATCCGAGAGAACGGCGCGCCCGGCAATCTACAACTCCCCATCGGCGCCACCTCCGCGGGGCTGCCAGGTGACAGCATCGTGCGGGGCTTCACATTTTCCGGTGGCCTGACGCTGAAGCCGGCCGACGGTCTCGCGTTCTCTATCGTGGGCGACAACTTGACCGATCCCGGCCACGGATTCTTGCCGCTCACGCTGGGCGGCGGCGCCGGCTATGGCACGGACGACTTCTCAGTCGAAGCCGACGTGGTGTCGGATTTCACCACCTACGAAAAAACGAAAATGCGCGCCATGGGCGGCTTTGAATTCCTGGCGGGCGACAATTACCCGCTGCGCCTGGGCTATCGCTACGACCAGGGCCTCAACGATCACGGCATCAGCGCCGGCGTGGGCTACACCTCGCGTGAATTCGCTTTCGATCTCAGTATGCGTCAAATGATCAAGCCCGCTTGCACCGCGATCTTCGTGGGCTTCAAGTACCACTTTGAGGCCACCGGCATCGGCGCCGGCGGCGGCAGCGATTTCTGAGTTGCAGCGAGGCTGGCCCGGCCCAACGCAGCTAGCCCAGCGCGGCTACTAATTTCAGGTACAAGAGATCGGCGCTCCGATCGAACGCCAGTTGCTGCGTA
>DATJEQ010000142.1:0-13080 GCA_035496495.1 Polyangiaceae bacterium | reverse complement strand
TGAACACCCCGGCAGTGACGTCCAGACTCGGGGCACAAGCGGCGAGCAGATTCGCTTGCACGACGTTGTCGACGTAACAGAAATCGCGACTGTTACTGCCGTCGCCAAATACAACACAGGGTGCGCGTCGAAATAGTTGCTCTACCCAGCGCGGGATTACTGCTGCGTAGGGGCCGTGGGGATCCTGGCGTGGCCCGAATACGTTGAAGTAACGCAGCCCGACGCTTTCAATTCCGTGAGTGCGATGGAGTGTGGCTGCATAGATTTCGTCGATGAACTTCGTCGCTGCATAGGGGGAGAGTGGACGCCCAAGTCTCGATTCCGTCTTAATCTTAGCAGGATCGTCTCCGTAGACCGAGCTTGACGACGCGTAGACAACGCGTTTGACCCGCGCCGCGTGGGCAGCGAGCAAGATATTCACGAATCCATCGACATTCGCGCGGTGCGTGCTGAGCGGATCTTCCATTGAACGCGGCACCGAGCCCAAAGCAGCCTGATGGAGCACGATGTCCACGCCTTGCGTCGCCATTTGGCATGCGCGCAGGTCGCGAATATCCGCTTCGATGAAACGAAAGCGGGCGAAGCTGCTGCGCCCAAGCCGCGTGGCCACTTCAGCCAGGTTGCGTCGACTGCCGGTTGCGAAGTTGTCAATGCCCACGACACTTTGATTGAGATTCAACAACGTTTCCAATAGGTGCGAACCGATGAAGCCCGCCACACCTGTGATCAGCCAGCGCTTTGGCTCCGCCGACAGCCGCGCGCGAACTTCGTGGTAGCGAGTGATGGTCGTGGATTTGGACATAGGCTGACTCCTTTATCGCTGTCCTGTCAGGGTTTTGTTCTTCTGTTCTTCTGTTCTTAGACTTCAATCATGCAAGAAGCAGACCGCCCTAATCTCCTATTGGTTCGAGTTGCGAATCTGGCTGCGCTGCGTCGCGGATCTCGTCCTGGCCGTCGACACGCCGGGCCGCGCGGTAGGCGCGGGGCATGTCGCGATCGGGAGGCAGCTTGATGGTTGCACCGACGAGTGCGCTGTTCTGAACGAAGCTCAGTGGCAAAGGAGCGGTTGTGGCATCTGAGATCTGCTCAATGTGTTGGTAACGCACACCCAGTTGCAAGATTTCCGTCGCTTGCCATCCCAGCAGCACATCCCCCTGCAGCACGTTGACTCGCGCCGCCAGTTCTGCGTTTTCATCGATCAATCGTCCGTACTGAAACGCCAAATTGCTGGCCAGTACGACGTCGCCGCGCCGCGTCAGCGGCACACCACCGCGCAGACGGATCTCGTCGACCAAGAGCGATTGCCCGAGCAGAGCATTGGTGGTCACGGTGTGTGTGTAGGACAGCTGAGCGTCACCCACGCGCTGGGTATAAAATAGTGAGGCTGTTCCTGTCGGATACCAAGCGCCTCTACCTGTATTGAAGCGTTGGACGCGCAAGGCGCCCGCTTCGGCACTGCTAGCGAAGAGCGTGCTCCAGTCGTGGCGCCAGGTCCCGACCGCGGTAAACACTAATTGTTGCTGTGTTTCTCGGGGCAATCCATCCACCCCAATTGCGTCGCGAACTACGGTGTAGTTGGCGCGCGCTTCGCTCCCAACCGCATCGCGCCGGAACAACCGTTCCAGCCCGGTGCGCGCACCCACACCACTGGTTTGCGGAGCCTGAGTCTTAAAGATCGGGGTTTCATACAAGACATTTCCGCCCTGCCAGGCTCGCCAATTGCGCGCGACGTCGAAATACAAGGTCTCGTCGGCGTTACCTTGCAGGAATGTCTGTGCCCCCACCGGCAAGGCGCTTACTTCGGCCACCCCCGGTGGCAGCATGTTGAGCGAAGCATAGCGATTGGATTCGGTGATTCCGGCGCCCAGGACCAACGCCACGCGCGGCGATAAGTCGAAAAATCCCTGATATTCCAGGCGATTTGCGGAGCTGTTGGAAGCAGCTTCTGCAAAGAAGAAGTCGTGTTCGTACTGGTAGCCGATGCGCTGGATGACGCGTGCCGACTGCCATGCGAGCAGCACCCCCGGGCTTAACATCAGCAACGCCGCGCTTGTGCGAGTCGTATCGCCGGGTAATGACGTCTGCGGAGCAGTTTGGACGTTGTCGGTGTAGCCCAAGGCCGCTTCGCCAATGCCCTGCAACTTGGGTGCGGCGAGCGCGCTACCGCAATGCACCACGAGAGCCAGCACAGTGGAACACCGGGCAAACCGTCGAGCGAGTAGGGAACGAGACGCCATGGTAATGCTCTAGTTCTCGACCGTGACCACCTTGAGCTTGCCGCCCGGCTCGACGGTGAGCTGCGCGACGATCTCCGTACGCAATGGCACACCTGGAATAAATTGTGCGCAGTGCCTTCGCAGTAGCTCAAGGACGGAATCGTCGAATGCGCTCGTGGGCACAATGCGCAGATCGATCGCGCCATCACGCCGCTGTACCACTTGGAAGCCTTTGACCTTGTGCGCCAAAGGTACGAAGAAAACGTTGAACAGCATGCCGCTCACCGGATGCCCTGCGCCGTCATGGAGCGTATCCGTGGTGCGCCCTTCCACCCGTTCAAGCATCGTCAGGTTTCGGCCGCACGCGCAGCGTTTCGCTTGACGAGCCACGGCAAGGTCCCCGTTTAAGTAGCGAATGAAAGGAGCCCCATAGTTGTGCAAGTCGGTCACCGCCACTTCACCGAGTTCGCCAGGTTGCGCCGCACGTTCGCCCTGTGCGTCGCGCACGATCAGCTCGACAATCAGGTTCTCCATAGACACATGCAGACCGTCATGCGCGTCGCACTCGGCCGCGATCAACATCACCTCACGACTGCCATAGGTTTCGAAAATTTGTGGGCCGAATGCCTGCGCAATCGTGTCGCGATCACTGGGGAACAGACGCTCAGCCGCGGTGATGACGGAGATATCGCCCCAAGTTCTGCTGTGAGTCTCGTTGATGTGGCGCGCAAGCGCCACGCCTGCTTGGGCGTAGCAGACAATCACCGAAGGTTTGATGTTTTGGATGAGTTGTACCAGTCGAGCCAGGGCTTCTTCTGAGCGATCAGCGCAATCGACGTAGTGTTCGCGCCGCACCACGTGATCGAGCACTACTTTCAGCCGCTTGCTGAACGAGCTAGGGGTTTTGGGCGGCGCGCCCCAAAAGTGCAGACTGCGATCGCCCGGTTGGTAGCCGGCCCAGGCATAGCCGCGCAGCTTGGTGGCTTGTCGCCAGTGTTCTGAGCCCCAATCATAGGCAAAAGCCAAAGGATCTCCGGACGTACCACTGGTCGACTTGTCAATCGCTGGCAGCGGCGGTCCGACGGATTTGCGCGCTTCGAAGCTTTGTGCGGCGTCCTCACGGCGCAAAAGTGGCACGCGGTGCAGATCGTCCAACCCGCGCACGTCACCCGGCTGCAGGCCCGCTGCGGTCAGCCGAGTGCGAAAATCCGGCACATTTTGCCATGCGTGAGCGAGCAGTTTCTGGAGTTCGAGTTGCTGAAAAGCGCGCAACTCGTCGAGCGAGCACCATTGTGTGCGTTGCAAGCGCTTGAGGTGTCGCAACGTGGGGCGTCTGCGAATCCCACTCTCCCAGCTGGGAAAGAGCAGTTGTTGGAACAGGATGCCGTACGCGTCGTTCATGCGGCCGCCGGGGGAGGGGGTAACAGGTAGTCGCGGTAGTCGTTGGGGTTACCGCTGTGTCCGTGCATGCTTGCCAGCGCAATGTTGAACATTTCACGCGCGGTCACGTAGTGGAGGATGAAGCGCTCCTGATCGTTGTACTGACCGGTGAGTATTTCGTGCAGGTGTCGCCCTGGAGAGCCCAGCAACGAGTCGGCCTGAGTTTCCGGTGCTCCGTGGGTGTGCACTTTGACGAATAGCCACTCCGGCCGGTTCTCAACATGGATGCCTTGGTCGATCCAGGTCTCAATGCGACTGAGAGTTGCTGGGTCGTGGGCAGTGATGGCAGCGCTCTCGATACGCCAACCGATCCTCCCCGGACGACGTGCGATGGCGAGTGGCCCCTGAACCATCAAAATGCGATCCTGCTTGCTTTCGCCCACGCGTGCTCGCACTCCCTGCTCGTGAGCCTTTGCGCGCGAGGGATCGCCAGTGGGCCAGTAGATCTGGTTCACAATCCCGTATTGCGATTCGTCGGGTGCCGAGGGGAACGTGAAGTCGGCGTAGCATCCGGTCGCGAAGAGCAGTTCGAGCTCAGCATCTACGCCGCAGTAGCGCCCGTCTCGTCGGGAATTCGCCAGGCACCAATTGCCGTGTATGAATGCGTAGCGTAGTCGCCCGCTTGGATCGCGCGACAGGTGTCCATGTTCGGCGAACGAGCGCGTGTAGCTGAGCAGGGAACGCTCCAGGTGCTCGTAGTCGTCGTTGTCGTGGTGCAGGTGCAGTTCGACCTCTCCCATTCCAGCGCGGGTGAGCTCCGCCAAACGGGTTAGGTATTCCGCCCGATACTGCTCACCCGGAAAGAAGAAGGTGTGGCGGGGGGGGCGGCCATCCGCGTCATAAAGGCGCGAGGTCATGATAGGGTAGCAGTCGAGCCAGCGTTGAACCCGCTGCAAGCCGCGCTCATTCGAGGCGTTGCCCCACAATGGTTCGTAATGGTCGCACAGTGCGAACAGCAAGTGTCGCGGCCCTTGAACGCGGGATGCACCACGCCGGTGCCATGCTTCGCGGAGATATCCCGCGAGCCAGCGGTAGGCGTGCTTGTGAAAGCGAGCAAACGAAAACAAGTTCACTCCTGGGTATCGAGCAGCACGGCACCGAATACTTTGGCTGGGCGTAGCAGGCTCATCGCGTTGCGTAGGCTGTTCTTGCTGGATTTCCCCGCGCGCGTGGTGATCACGAAGCCATCGGCTGAGGCGCTGATCGCGTCGACATCCGCACTCTCCGTTACAGAAGGCGCATCAATGATGATGTGATCGTAGCAGCGGCGAAGGGAACGGACTGCGACCAGGAGCAGTGTTCGATCCAAGGGGAAGCGACTGGAGGGCGAGGGCCTCAGCGCGGCCACCTGCAGGCGACTGCCGCACACTGCCGCCACGGGATAGGGCGGCGCAGCGTTCAGGCGTTGCACCAGGCGATCCATGAAACTGTTGGGTTCAAACCCGAATACCTTGCCAAGCGCGGGGCGCGCTAGGTTCGCTTCAATCAACAACACACGCGCTGAGCTTGCTTCTGCCAAAGTCAGCGCCAGGTTCGTTGCGCACGTCGTCTTGCCCTCGCCGGCCTTAGCGCTGGTTACCGCCAGCACGTGCGGATTGCCCTGCGCCGCGAGGCGATGCTGCAGCAG
This sequence comes from Polyangiaceae bacterium, assembly GCA_035496495.1. Classification (GTDB taxonomy): domain Bacteria; phylum Myxococcota_A; class Polyangia; order Polyangiales; family Polyangiaceae; genus SZUA-265. The sequence continues at coordinate 7,797 of DATJEQ010000142.1, read as the reverse complement.
GCGGTAGCTTCGGGCCTGTACTGAGGTGGGCTCGCGCAACACGATGAGCCTGGGATCCAACGATTCCGGCAAATCCACCGCCTCGACGACCACCGCTGCGGAGGGTGCCCAGTCGCGCGGCACGATGGAGGTCGCCATGGGATTTGGGGCCACCAAAGCGGTCGTCTTGGCTTGGGGTGTGCCGTTCTGGGTAAGTGTACCCACCCGCATAGTCTGCGTTCCGGGCGTCGATCGCCGTGCAGCGGTCCATCCGGTACTGATGATAGTCGAGGTGAATTTAGGTCGATTAACCGATGTCATGTGCCCTCCGTCCTGTCGAAGGCTTGGGCACTTCGACCAAGAGTTCCGCAATACCCTCAAAGTCATTGCCCTTCAGCAGACGCTCATCCAACGTTGCGCGAGCTATCGCCACCGCGATACCAATGAGCAACGAGCCCGCCATAAACATCAGAAGGACTGTGGTGCGGGTCGGCGGCAACGGCCGCTGCGGCAAATAGGCGGGATCAATGACCGAGACTTGGACGCCTTTTCCGCCTCCCTCGGAACTCGCTAAGATGTCTGCCTTGAAGAGCTGTGTTTCGACTTGATCATGACGTTGTCGCGCTTCGGTCACGGCTCGAGTCAGATTCAGCCACTCCGTTTCCATCTCAACGACATTCGCGCCGCCGCCTGTGGCGATCTTCGGGTCGGCGGGAGGTGCGGGGGCAGCGGCGCTCGCTTTTTGAGGGCTAGCTTCGCGAAAGACGTGCGGATCCTCGCCGGACGCCACCGGCGGCGCAGGATCCGCTGAAACCGTAGGCGCCATTTGTGCTGCACTGCGCTCGGCGAGGTCGAGCCGTTGCTCAGCACGTGCTACGGCGCTTTGCGCTGCCCGCACGTCAGGGTGTGCTGGAGTGTAACGGGTTAGAGCCTCCGCTAAGCTCTCGCGCGCTGCGGCGAGGGCGGCACGGGCTTGAGCGGGATCCAGATCTTCCGCCGCGGAAGCTGGAGCACTGTTTGGAACCGATGCCGCCCCGGCGCTGGAAGTGGGATTTCCCAGAGGGTGTCGGCGATAGTGGAAAACCGATCCCCCCGCCGAACTGGCTCCCCCTGTGCCGCCAATACTTGCGCGGATGGCGGCGCCATTGACCAATGGCGTCGTGTCCAATGCAAAGCGCGGGTGCAGCGCCATGAACGCTGCCAGTTTCTGCTCGGCTTCATGCAGTTGCGATTCGGTTTGTTGTTCTTCACTCGTTAGGAAATCCAAAGCAACGTGCGCTTGCTCGTTGCGCAGATCGGAATCACCTTGCAGCACCACATGGGCCAACTCTTCAGTGACACGTTGCGCTTCGGTGGGTGAGCTGCCTTCGTAGGCGATGCTGAATGTATCTCCGCCAGGCGCGCGAAAATCGATGTGGCGTTTGAATTCCTCGACTGCTTCGAGGGCTCCATATTTGTTTTGCACCGCTGGGTAAAGACCGAAATCCGCAATGATGCGCTCGAGTTTCGGTCGTGACAGAAGCAGTTCCTTGAGCCGCACGGTCACGTTTCGTGGCGTTTCAGGGGCGTCGCTGGTTTCAATTGGGCTGCCTTGCTCAACGTAGAGGATCACGGTTTCGGAGCGGAATTTCGGCACCCGTACCATCAAGAATGCGGTTGCGGCGAGCGCGCCCAAGAGCAACGCAATCAGTGCCGTTGGCCAGTAACGCAACGTGCGTTTGATGAAGGCAACCCCACGCTCAAGGTACTGTTGAGCGTCGGGCTCGCGTGGATCGATTTGGTTTGGATTCATACCATTTCTCGCTTGGGTTCGAATGCGCCGATGGCCAGAACTACAAAAGGAAATCCAAGCACAAATGCCCCACCGAAGGACCACAGGGCGACATTGCGACGTCGCGCATCGCCGGGAAGCGTCGCGTCCTCCACAACCTGGAAAGAAAGGCCCATACCTCTGTGCTCAAGGGCCGCACCTAAGTCCACCGCCGCCGAATGTCGCTCGACCGCTTGCACCTGACGTTCCAGAGCCGTGAGCGAGCCCATTGCCGCAATCAGTTCCACTTGGAGTTGAGGATTCGGTTGCAACGAGGTCGCCACCTGCTGCTGCTTGGCCAGAACGTCTCTGCTGCGCTCCTCCAATGAATGCGCCAAGCGTTCCCTGGCAACCTTGGCGCTCTGTGCTGCGTTGGTCGCCAGCATGCCGCGAATGGCGTGTTCTCGCTGGATAATTAGATTTCCCAAGTCCCGCGTCACCGACTGGGCAAGCGCACGATCGGCCGATCGGTAGCTCACTGCTAAACGTACCGAGCGCGGAGGATCACCCGGCAACCGGTCTTCGACGAAATAGTTCTGATAGACGTCGACCGAAATATCTCTGCGGAACTGGTCCAGTGCGTCGCGAGGGTTTTCGGCCATCAGCCTCGGGTACAGGCCGTAAGTACGGATCACGTCTTGCAACAGCTGGCTTGTGAAAATGCCTCCCGTTACGTACTCACGCAATTGGCGTTTGGGGCGCGGCATGCTCTGAGGATCCTGATCGGCCTCGACGGCTCGCAACACGAAGCGCGGCCGGTAATAGCCCTTGACCACAACTAGCGTCGCGATGCAGGCCGACGACAGCAGCAGCGTAAGGATCAACGCCAACCAGGGGTGAGCGATACCGCGACGGAGCAAGTGTTTGGCCTGACGCAGTGCCAAGCCGATTCCCACTTCGTCAGCGAGCCAATTCTGTGTCGTTGCGACATTCGATCTCGATTGCATCAAGCACCTCTTGTCGGGCCTTTTCCCAGCCACTTTCTTGAAGGGACCAACTGATCTCGCCTTGTGCTTCGCCCAGTGCACGCGGCACCGCTTGGCGCACAATCCGGGTTGCCGTTCGTTGCCCCCCGCACGCGGCGAGCTGCCGAAGCAACAGGCGATCTTGCAGCCCCCTGCGCAGCGCTTTCAGTCGCAATGAGGGTTTAGGGCCGGGGTAAGCCAGGACTCCGTCGCTATTGCCCCAATCGGCTCCTCCTCGGCGCCGTTCGTCGAAGGTCACCGGATCGGTCATCACGTCTGTGGCCCCGCCGCGGTTGTATCTGTCGGAAAAATACAGTCCTTCCCACGCGTACCAAAGCTCCACACCGTAGCGCTCTGCTATCCATCCCCAGGTTCTCAGAGCGGTGCCGTCGGTATCCAGGATCATGCTGCCGGCACTGGGCGGGCGACCGTTGTAGGTCCAGAAGTGTTCACCCGTGCTTTCGCGCTCATGCGCGATTCTGGGAAAATTCCCAGGTGAGAGATAAACGTCCATGGTATTGCCGTAGATTGGGGAAGCGACATCGGTCACTCCGCACAGCAGCCTGGGTCGACCTCCGCCGGCACGCGCAATGACTTGCGCGATGTGAGCAGCGCGTTGCTTATCCGCCGCAGTTTGCGGCTCATCGATGGGTATGGCGAACGGTGTCACCGCGCTGCCTTTGAACAGCTCAAGCCATCGCTGCACGTCTCGCGTGATCGTTTGATCATTCGTATCATCAATGCCCACTGGCCAATATTGGACGTCCTTCATCAGATGGCGGCGCACTTCGAAGCGATCCGGACCCAGATCAGCAGCGAGGAGGGCTCCGTGTTGCCTGAAGAGTTGGTGATAGGCTTCCTCAAGCGCCAACAACTTCGGTCCGTCACGGTCAGGCAAGCCATGGACGCGAGCGATCTCCTTGGGCAAGTAGAAAACCCATACGAGAGGATCGCGCTCAAGATCGATGCGAGCCGGGCTCACATCGAGCAACACCGGGATTTGTCGATCTTCGATTTGCAGTTGACCCAGGTAACTTCCCGGTTTGGCGGATTGAGAGACGGTCACATCGTAGTAAGCCAGGTCACTGGTCCTGAGCGCTCCCGAGTGTGGAGTCAGCGGGTCGGGATATGCGCCTGGTCCTTCACTCACGCCATACATGCCGCTGGAGGGTTCTTCGACTTGCAGGTTTGCGACGGAAAAACCGCTCACAATCGCGGCTTGTTCAGGCAGCTGCAAGTGCACGGAGCGCTGCAAGCCGTCGGCAATGCGTACCTGCAAGCCCAATGTTTCACCGCGCGCACCGCGCAAGTGCACTTGCTGTCCGTCGAACAGTGCTGAAATGCTGGGCGAAGGCCGGTCGCGCTCCAAGCGCGTCGATTCGCCGAGCACCTGCACTGCGGGTGCCGAGCTGCACGCTGCTTGGAATGCAGCGCTAAGCAAGCAACTCACCCACGGTGACCAATTCATGGCCCGCTTCCTCCAGTTGGTTGACGATCATTGGCAGGGCGCTCAACGTCCAGGGTTGCCCTTCGTGAAGCAGAATGATGTCGCCATCTCTCAGGCTGTTGACCGCAAACGGTCGCTCAACCTCTTTCGCGTCCTTGTTGCGTGCGTCACCGGAATCGAAAGACCAGAGCACCGTGGTGAAGCCCGCCCAAGAACAATTGAGCATGCAACGCAGCGAGGTTGCTCCGTGTGGGGGGCGCACCAGGCGGTGACTGCGCGGCTGGTGAACGTCGAGCAGCGTCTGGGTCCTCTCGATCTCAAGATCGAGTTCTTTCGATGACAAGCTCGTGAAGGGACGGTGGGTGTAGCCGTGGTTGGCCAATTCATGCCCACGACCTGCGATTGCGCGTACCAAATCGGGGTGCTGTGCGCACGCTTCTCCAATCAAGAAAAAGGTGGCTCGCACATCGAGTTGATCCAGCACCCGTAGATACTCAAGCGTGAGATCTGTGGGACCGTCGTCGAACGTGAGAGCGACAGCACTCTTGCTTTGAGCATCCTTGGATTGGGCTCGGGCGCCGTGCCAGATGACCATCGACGAGGGCAAGATGGCTCGTGCTAGCGCTTTCGCGCCTTGCCGTGCGAGCAACGACAATTGCCGTTTCTGCATCGGCAGCGGCAGGTAAGCGGCGGCGGGCGAGCGCATTACGCGGCCTCCCTTGCGCGACTGCTCAATGCCGAGCGCAAGCTTGCATGCAACTGACCAGCGCTGGTGGTCCAGTCTGGGAAATTTAGAGTGGTCGCGATCTCGGCGGGATCGTAAGAGCCGCCGAGCGCTTGTTCCAATGCAAGGCGCAGGGCAGTGACGTCCTTTGGTGGAACGAGCGCGTGAGGCTTTCCGCGCACAATGTCAGGAATCCCACCGACGTTGCTGGCGACCACACAGCGGCCGCTGGCTAGAGCCTCCAACACTACGTTGGGTGTGCCCTCGTTCCAGCTGGGCAATGCCAGAACATCGCAGGCCGCAAGCCAGGTTGGGATCTGTTCCTGAGGCAGAGGGCCAGTGAAGCGAACACGGTCCGTTGCGCGGAGCGCGAGGTGATGACACTTCGGAGCTGCGGTGCCGTCTCCAATCATGACCAGTTGCACGTCATGAAACGCTTCATTCATCTCCGTGAACGCCTGGATCAGATCGAATGCGCCCTTATTTTCAGTGAGGTGACCGACATACAGCAACAAGCGCCGATCAACAGGTAGCTGCAGAGCACGGCGTGCCTCACTGCGATCGCGGGGATGAAAGAGATCGCGATCAATGCCGTTGGAGACCACGTCAATGCGTTCTGGGGACACGCCCAGCGCTGTTGCCGCTGCAGCGAGCGGGCGGCTTACGGCTACGACGCGGTCGGCGCGGGGCAGAGCCCAATTCAGATGACGCCGCGGCCCTCTCCAACGCGCAACGACGTTCATGTCGGAACCGTGGAGCTTGACGACCGAGGGAACACCGAGCATTTTCGCCAGCGTCACCGCGGCAAAGCCATCTGGATACGCCCAAGAGCCCAGCACGATATCGACGCGGCCGCGGTATCTCAGAGTAACTGCAGCTAGTGACGCGGCGTACAGCGGTCCGGCGAGGCCTCGTGCAAGTCGTGGCACGTAGGCGAAACGTGGGTGAGCGACGCGCAGGCCGTCGATCGACTCATGCCTGGGCACTTCCACCAGTCTTGCCGCCTGGGACCAGCGCCGACAAACCGATATCCCGGGGAACCACGGGATAGTTGCGAGCACTTCCACCTGACACCATTGTTTCAGAGCGCTAAATTGCAGGCGATTGAAGGGCGACGACAGCGGCTCCAAGCGATTCGGAAAGATCTTAGTGATGATTAAAACACGCATCGTGGTCCCACTTTTTAGTGAAGCGCGGCAAGCTTGAGAGAACGCGAGCTGGTCAAGGCGTTTGTTGCGAGAACTTCGAGACTGAGCAGGGTCACGTCGTCCTTCATGCAGCGAGAATTCTGGTTTTGTTCGAACGCTGCCAACAAGCGTTGCTGCACGCCCTTGCCCCCCGCTGGAGCGGAAGCCACCAACCGTGTGAGCGTTGGCAAGCGCTCCAAGTCGGTTTCTACAGCTTCGAGCAGGCCATCGGTCATGAACACGACCAAGTCACCTCCGCCGATGCGGTACGAATCGTCCCGATAATGGCTGTGTTTGAATAGACCCAAGGGTGGGCCGGAAGCGTGGCCCACGGCGACAACGCCACCTTTGCGTTTGCGCAACATGCCGGGTACGTGGCCGGCGCTGGCAACGGTGAGGACTCCCGTGCGTGCGTCGAGATCGAGTGCAGCGCCCGTCACGAAGCGATCACTCGGCATTTCTCTGACCAGTACGCGGTTCAGCAGACGCAACAATTGACTGGGCCTCGCGGCACTATGCGACAAGCGTTCCAGGCGGGGAAAAACGCCACGCAACAGGCGGGCGGCTTGTTGCCCACGGCCGCAAGCGTCGCCGATCACCAGTGAAAGATGCTGAGGAGTGAGCAGTTGGAAGCCAAAGAAATCGCCTCCAGCGTTGCCAGCGACGCCGCGCGATTCTGCGAGCATGCAGAAGCAACCCATCCGCAATGGCGCGCCGGATAGGCAATCTGCCACTGTTCTGTCTGCCGAGAAATACACGATGTCACCCAGTTAGGTGGACCGGTGCACGCGACGTGCCACCGTGGGCAACGCACCACGTTCTTCGCACCGTTCACGGTGTGCGGGGGATCGAATGGCGTGCCAATTGAACATGCCAGGGCAATTTGCGATGTCCCATTGCTGACAAATTGCACCAGGTGCGACGAACGCGCTGCGCGAACTAAGGCAACGTTGTGGCGTAAAGTCACAACGCGTCGTTCACTCAACATCGTACAGACGTAGAAATGCGCGGGGACGGTTGTGGCTCACCCCTTGCTTTGCCTCACCGCCATGACATCCAAGCTCCACAACAAATTTGGGCGAAGGTGGGCTCTATTGCTCCTGTGCATCCCGGCCCTTGCGTGTCCGCTCGCGGCGTGTGTTAAGCAACCGTCAGATCAGAGCAGCGGCGGCTCTACGGCTCGTACAACGCCAAGAGCAACTGCTCACGCTGGATCCCAGTCCGGCGGCTCTGCCGGCTCTTCAAATGTGGACGCTGGTGGCGCTGCGGGTGCTGCGCAAGGTGGCTCGGGTGGCGCAATCGCGTTCAACTGTGAAAGCGATGCCGCGCCCGGAGAGATGGTCGATGTAGCGGCGAGTGATTTCTCCATGGGATGCGACAACACGAGCGATCAATGTGTCGATGACGAATTGCCTCAGCATCCGGTCACGCTCAGTGCCTTTCAGATCGATCGCACGGAGGTGACTCAGGATCAGTACACGGCGTGTGTGGTTGCCGGGTCCTGCGACGTTCCATCGTGCGCGTGGGATTGCGAATTGACCAATTATCCAGCGACTTGTGTTTCTTGGTCACAGGCAAAGACATATTGCGAGTGGGCTCAAAAGCGCCTGCCCACGGAGGCGGAATGGGAGAAGGCGGCCCGCGGGGAGCAGGCGGCGAAGTACCCGTGGGGTAACGCGGATCCT
>DATJEQ010000141.1:0-13046 GCA_035496495.1 Polyangiaceae bacterium | reverse complement strand
TGATCGAAGAGGCCGAATCTGGCGGACACAAGGTGCTCGTGTTCAGCCAATTCGTCAGCATGCTGAAGCTCGTTCAGAGCGCTCTTGATGAGGACAAGATACGCTATGAATACCTCGACGGTTCGACGACGGATCGCCCCGAGCGCATCGATCGCTTCCAAAACGACCCCACCATCTCAGTATTCCTGATCAGCTTGAAGGCGGGCGGTTCGGGCCTGAACCTGACCGCCGCTGACACCGTGATTCACTATGACCCGTGGTGGAACCCCGCTGTTGAGGACCAAGCCTCCGACCGCGCACACCGCATCGGTCAAAATCGCGTCGTGACCGTGTACCGCCTGGTCGCCGCAGACACGATCGAAGAGAAAATCCTAGAGCTGAAACAACGCAAACGCGACCTCGTCGCCTCCGTGCTCAGCGAAGACGCCGGCGGCGAAAAGAAACTGACCCGCGAAGATCTGGAAGAACTGTTCCGCGTGGAATAGCCGCACAGAACCGGATTGGCACAATTAGCCGTTCGCCTCATCTCCGCTTCCGAATGTGCCTTCGGGGTCTATCTCGCTGGCCAGGCGTGACAGGGTGAACATCAGGTTCAGGTAGTGCTCGCCGCCCACTATCTCAGCGAAGGTCCCTTCAATTTCTTCCACGAGTTCGAAGATGTTCTGCAGCAAGCGGCGGCCGCGGGCGGTGAAGCGCACGATGGTGACGCGCGCGTCGTCGGGACTGGGTTTGCGGGTGACGTAGCCGCAGCGCTCAATCTCGGCGAGCAGTTGGCCCGCAGCTTGCCGGGTCATGCCGGCTCGTGTGGCCAAGACGCCAACCCGTGTACCCTGAGTGTCGAGGTTGGACAGGATCTGCGGGAAGGCGGCCGAGAAATCGCGGAACCCGCGCTCGTGAATCTGGGTCAGCAGCATGCGGTTGTACACCCGCAGCGTGCGCGTCAAGGCTCGGTAAAGCCTACTGTTTCGGTAGTGGCGCAGCTCGAGCACCGATAACTGAGTCACTTCCATGGGCGACAGGATACGAAAGTCACTTGACAAATAATAGGAAAGAAGGTTTCCTATTTGAAACGCGGCCCATTGCAGCCCCAATTAGGCCCAATCGGCCCAAATCAGTCCACTGATCTGTTGAAGGGGAACTGTTATGAATCAGCAAAATCGAGACGCACGCATCGACGCAAACAGCAGCCTTGGCCGGCGGTTTTTCGCCGCTCAAGACGAGCTGCTCGGCGGCCCAGCGCCGGACTTGTGCACCCCGGATTACAGAGCTTGGTTAGGGGGTAACCCCGCGTTGGATCGCGCGGGCCACGAAGGCTTTGCCAAAGGCTTCTACGCCGCGTTCCCCGAAATGCGTCATCAGATCGAGCAGGTGATCGCCAATGACACCCAGGTCGCCGTGCGCTTCGTGCTGCGCGGCAAGCACACGGGGAACTTCTTCGGCATTCCGCCAACCGGCAAGTCGGTCACTGTGTGCGCTCATGTGCTGATGCGCATCAATGAAGGCAAAGTCAGTGAACTGTGGGGTATTTTCGACGAGGCCGGCCTATTGCGCCAGCTTGGTGTACTGCCCGCGGGCTAGATGCATCTCGCTTTGCGGACGGCGAGCGATCACGGTTCGATCAACAGATCGTTTTCGTCGCTGGGCACCGGCTGTTGCGCGCCTTGTGCCACTCCGACGATCACATCGGCTTCGAAGGCATGACCCGCGTAAGCGCTCAGCCGCTCCCGCACGGTGAATGCGATTTGTCCGCTGAATTCGCTGCTCAGTGCCGTCAGCACCTGGCGTAATGCTGCCAGCGACGGCGCTTGGGTTCGCGTCATGCACGGCGTTTTGTCGCACGAGACGAACAACATCTGCGCTCCCGCTACCGAGGCGATTGGGGGCGTTATCCGTTGCTCCAGGTTGCGAGACATCGCGACGAGTGCGTCCGTGGGCGGCGCGCTCTCCCTCCCCTCACCAAGCCCCGCGACCACAGAGGGCGACGTGTTGGACGACGTGTCGGCGGCCAAGGTCCGCGAGGGCGACGGGGCCCGGGCTTGGGTTCCTTGCGTTTGGGTAACCGGTGGAGCCTCCGCCGGGCCCAGTACTACACCTGGTACCTGCTGCGCCCCCGGTTGGGCTCCGCCGGATCTGCTTTGCGCCGCGGGATCAGCCTCACTGGAGCAGGCCACCCAAGCCGTCGCGCCTAGCACGAGCACGTACGAGGCCACCAGCAGACGAACGGGCGAGAGCAATGAGTGAGCTTTAGCCATGATCGTGTTCCTCTTGCCTGCAACGACGCTCATTCCTCCAACTTGAACAACACCATGTTGTTCAGGAACGCAACCAAGTGCTGCTGCGCTGTTGTTGACGACGCAACGAACGCATCGCGAGCCGCCTTCCCCTCCCCGTCGTGCTCCAAGATGGCCTCGGTAAGGGTAGCGGCTCTGCCGTCGTGGAGGTACGGTGCCGTTGAGCCGACTCCCCACAGGTTCTCGGTCATGAACACCGATTTGCCGGTGCCCACTTCGTCGATCTCTTCGGCCAACTTGGGCCCCATGTCATGACGGCGCAGATCGCCGAACAACTCGATCACCGCGTGCCCCTGGGAGTCGCGCTGGAACGCGCCGAGGGGCTGCCCGTTGGCGGCGTTCACGGTGTTGTTCTCCTGCGCATCCTGAGTGATGTCGAAGTGAATTGCGTTGTTCGGGTCGAAGTTCGAGCTGCTGAAGGTGCGGCCGTTCGGGAACAGATTGCCCGTGTCACGAAAATCCGCGTTCGCGCTCGGCTCGCGGAAGATCACGTCGTTTACGGTTAACCTGCGCACATGGCAATTGCCGCAACCCGTGCGATCAAACACCAGCGAGCCATCCGCAATGTCTGAGTTCTCGGTGGCGCTGAGCGCGGGAATCAAGCCGACGCCTGCCAACTCCTGACGCGTTGTGGGTCGCGGTTGATCTGCCTGGTAGACGGTGAGCGCAGTGATGTCACCGACAAACAGCTCGTTGGGCACGCCATCGCCGTCGCCGTCGACGCCGGCCGGATCCACCGAGGGGGACCCCAGCAGCTCGCTCGCCTGCATACCAATCTCGTTGTGCGCCGCGCCGCGCACGAAATCGCGAATAAAAGCCACAGAGCCTTTCCACTGGAATGGCCGCACCACGAGGTCACTGCTCAGGGCGAGCGCCGCCCCCGTCGCAGGCGGATTCAGGGTTTCTCGGCAGGTCGACAAGTTGTTGTCATGGCTTACGGTAATGCTACCGAAATTGACGCCCTTGCTGACCAAGTTGTTGGTCACGCTGGTCGCGGCCCGCACCGTGCCGCAATTGACGAACGCCCGCGCGCTGTTGCGAATAGCTTTCAAATCCACGGTCATTTCCTCGGCCAAGCGCTGTAGCCCCCCTAACCCGAAGACATGTGGCGTGTTGCGCTGAACCATTTGGTTGAATCGCGCAGTGTGATTGCCATCCCGATGCACGTTCGTGCTCGCCTCGCCGGCGCCGTCGTCAGCGGGCTTGCTGTGGCAATCCGTGCAGGCCTGCGTGTTGGGTCCGGTAGCTCGCGAGGGCACATGTGTGGCCCACTGCTTACTGCCGATTAGATCGGCTCTGGGCATGCGCGTGAACCGGGAGCCATTGCCGACGTTGGCGCCGCTGCCATCGCCTGCGTTAAAGTGGGCAGCAAAGAGTTCATCCCCGATCTCAAAGGCTTGATCCAAGGCTTGATCGTTGTGCCCCTGTGCGACCAAATTGGTCAGAGTGTTCTGCACAATATGCGCCCCAATGCGGGCAATCTCCGATCCCTCGACATTGCGTACGATCCCCAGATCACCGCCCGAGCTGACCAAAGCCGAGGAGGTCAGGGCAACGACTAGCGCTGTGCCTCCAAGGACTAGACCGCGCCTATGCTGCGGGACTCGAACCCATTGCCCAACACTTATCCAAGCGTGATTGAAGGTAATGCGCTTTCTCGTTTGCATCGACGCTCTCCCTGAGTGCAGCGCACGAAGACGTTCGTGCCGTACCCCGTGAGTGTTGAGATCGAGACAAACGTTACACAGCGGGTCAGAACTTAACGCTCAACAACTATTCGTCGGTGATCGCGTCGAAGCGTGAAATCATCTGCTTGATCGCTGCTTTTGCCCGCGCAATGCGAACGCGCAGGTTACCTTCAGAAAGACCCAGACGACTCGCCGCTTCGTCTCGGTTCACGCCAAAAATGCAACACATGAGGAACGGTTGGAGGTACTGGTCTGGCAGCTCAGCAACACAGGACAAAACGAACAGCGTTCTCTCACGCAGTAGATGGATTTGGCTGGGGTTGTTTGTCGCATCTTGCTGCAGACAAATCTCTGTCTCGTACAAGTCTTCGCTCGTGCTGTTCACCAGTACTTCGTGAGCAAGATGCCGACGCACCAAGTTCAGAGCGATGCCACAAATCCAGGTTCGCACGCTGGAATTCCCCTTAAAATTTCGCCGAGTCGCGAACGCCACAGTGAACGCTTCCTGAGCAAGATCTTCTGACGTACTCCCTCCCTCGCGACCCATCAAACGCCGCACGAAATACAGCACCGCCGAAAAATGCTCGGCATAGCACTGTCCCCATTCCCGCTGGTCCCGTCTGTCCGCAGCGAGCACGCGCTGGAACCTTGTGCGCGCATCACTATCGTCAAAAGTTTCGTGAGAAAACTGCGACACAGTCATCAGCATGCTTAGCGGCGAATGAGCCCTATCACGCCAATGCACAAGCGCCCGCACTTTGATCATTCACGCGCAAAGCGTGAGATCTCGCGTACGCACAATAATCGCCTTCTGATTACTGACAAACTGCCGTAGTAAAACGATACATATAAGCACGTGCGGGCAAAAACGCGTGGCGCAGCGTTGCAAGCCACCCCACGATCTCTAACCCGTTAGCGCTAGTGCGAACTTCCGCTGCACATGGATTAGGCCGGCATTACCGGGATCGGCTTTCGGATCAACCGCTCGATGTCCTGGAGCAACCCGCGTTCGCTGCGGTCACAGAAGGATATGGCTCGACCGCTGGCACCCGCGCGACCGGTGCGACCGATGCGGTGGACGTAGGCTTCGGGCACATTGGGAAGATCGAAATTGATCACGTGAGAGATGCCTTCGACGTCGATGCCGCGGGCAGCAACGTCGGTAGCGACCAGTACCGGCATGCGTCCGTCGCGAAATTGACCCAAAGCCCGCTCGCGGGCGGCCTGCGACTTATTGCCGTGAATTGCGCCTGCTTCGATGCCGGCACGGCGCAGTTGTTCGGACACCCGATTAGCGCCGTGTTTGGTGCGGGTGAACACCAGGGCACGCTCGATGCCCATCGACAGCAACATCTGCTCAAGGAGAGCGCGCTTGTCGGCTTGCGACACGAAGCACACAGCCTGATCGATGAGATCCGCGGTAGACGCCACTGGGGCGACGCTCACGCGGATCGGATTGCGCAGAACACTGCGTGCCAGCTTTTCGATGCTTTGGGGCATCGTTGCCGAGAACAGCAGCGTCTGCCGTTGTGCGGGAATGAGCGAGACGATGCGTCGCACGGCGTGGATGAACCCCATATCGAGCATGGTGTCGGCCTCATCCAAAACGAAGATTTCGACGGCGCTCAAGTCGATCAAGCGCTGCTCCATGAGATCGATCAAGCGACCGGGCGTGGCGATCAATACCTGCGGCTTGCGCGCTAAGTCGCGCTCTTGACGGTGTTGACTCACCCCGCCATAGATCACCGCGTGGCCAATCCCCAGGTGGCGGCCGTACACTGCCGTGCGCTCACTGATCTGTCCCGCGAGTTCGCGCGTGGGCGCCAGGATCAATGCCCGAACCTTGTGCGCCGTTCTTGAAGGCGCCGCGTTCAATGCCACGGCGCCCGGGTTGACTGCACCAAGGCCCACTGTGGTAGCTGCTAGGTTCTGCAGTAATGGCAGTACGAACGCCGCGGTCTTGCCTGTGCCCGTCTGCGCCGAACCCAAGAGATCACGCTTGGCGAGCAAATGCGGAATGGTCTGCGCCTGAATCGGGGTGGGCGTGTCGTACCCCTCTTGTAAGACCGCTTTAACGAGTTGCTCGCGCAGGCCCAAGGCGGTGAACGCAGAGGCCTGGACTTCTTCTTGCGAAATCGGGCGCGCGGGGGGCAGCTGCACTGGAGCTACCTGAACTGGAGCTACCTGGACTGGAGCTACCTGGGATGTTTGGGAATGGGGGGCACTCGCGTGCGATCGCGCTAGCGCCGGGTGGCGCTTACGCCGGGGGAAATAACTCACTTAAGGACTCGTTCTGGCGGCCTTATCTTCTGATTTTCGCCCCGAGCGCGGCCGCTCTTACTGACAATGGGGAGAGCCACGACGGCAAAATCTGTCGTGCGGACCGCTACTTAGCGCAATACCTCTCCGAAGGCAAGTCACGGCGGGCAAATCCGCCATCAGCAGAACGCGACGTTACAGACACGGGCCCGTGACGCCGCGCCCTTAGGGGCCTCACGTGCCGGGCATTGGCATGCACTCCATGATCTCCACGGATGCACCGGGGAAGATGGCGAAGTGCGGGTGATTCACAAATAGCTTCGCGGCGGCGTCGTGCGATTCAGCTTGCACGATCACATAGCCGGTCATTTGGTTCTTAGTATCCGTGATGCCCGTTTTGGAAATGCTCTTGGTTTTGCCCAGAGGGTGGCCTGGATCGACAATCGCTTGTGCATTGTCCGTGTGCCATTTCATCCAAACGCTCATCCCCTCTTTCATGCGCGCATTGCGCTCCTGTTCATTGAGCTTCTGCCACTCATCCAGGGCTTCCGTGGTTCCGATGTAAATGGCGATAAATTTCTTCATGACGATGCCTCCCTTTCAAAAAGACCCCTCCCGGCTACCACGTTCAACGCACGCCTTCAAAGCCGACGTGCGACCGCGGATTCATCGAGGCAAATCGCCACGCCGCGGCTGCGCTGGGACACGCAATGCTTCATGCCCCAGCGCAGTCGTGAAGGGAGTGCCCCAGCAGGTTAGGGCGTTGTCGCCGTTGCAGAAGGCATCGGCGTTGTCGCCGTTGCCGAGGGCATTGGCGTCACCACCGTCCCGGTTACCTTTAAGTCGAGCGTGAATGTGGCCGAAGTGGGCGTGCCGTCGTGTTTGTGGATGCGGCAGATCAGTTTGTGAGCGCCCTGCATGTCCGAGGGCACGGTGATGCTCACATTTTCCGAAGCCGTGATCAGGATCGGTGAAGTCGAGAGCGAATCGAAATAGAACTGAAAATGCCCAGCGACCATGACCCGATCTGCGGGAGGCGTTTGGTTGGGTTCAATGAGGAATACATCCTGCGCGGCGACTGTGACCTGAATCACCTGATTAGGTTGCATGTTGTTGAGATCGCTGGTGGTGCTCAGTTGCACTTTTGCATTGTTGATGTTGGCGGTATTGTCATGAACATTCGCTGTGTTGTCGTGAACGTCTGCGGTACAGGCGGTCAACAGCGCAATGGTCGAAGAGGCAACCGTCAATGCTGTGGCAATTGCCGCTGTCGTTATAATGCGTTTCATGGCGTGCTCCTTTCAGTACCCAGAGAGCTCGGTTCAAGAGTCGTGCCGATTCGGGAACTCCTGGATTTCAATCCTCAATTCGGTGAGTGATTCAAAAACTAACCAGTGCCCAACCGTCACACGGAGGGCAACGCGCCCCACGGCTGGCGCTGTGACCGAAGGGACTGCGCGGCATCCCGCCTCAAACCAGGGTGACGATTTGCCGCGTTTTGTCCGGCTTCAAGTCCCAGGCGGCAACGTGGTAGCGTCGCGGTCGGAGGCATCATGGGTGAACCCGCACAGTTGACTGGACCCGATCTGGAGCAAGGAACCTCAATCAACGACGTGCCCGACGGCGGCAGTTTATTGGGGCATGCGGGAGGCGAAGCGGTGCTGCTGGTGCGACAAGGCGACAGCGTCCACGCCGTGGGCGCAACCTGCACCCACTACAGCGGCCCACTGAGCGAAGGCTTGGTCGTGGGCGACACGATCCGTTGCCCCTGGCATCACGCCTGTTTCGATGTGCGCACTGGGGCGCCCAGCGGCCCAGCCTTCAATCCTATCCCCTGTTTTCGCGTGGAACGAAACGGCGATCGCGTCGCCGTCCGCGAGAAGCTGGTGATGCCGAGCAAAGGCCCAACCGCCATGCCCGCACACGTCGTGATCGTGGGCGCGGGCGCCGCGGGTGGAATGGCCGCGGAAACGTTGCGCCGCGAAGGGTACAGCGGGCGCATCACGTTGCTTGGGGCCGAGGCCACGGTGCCGGTCGATCGCCCCAATTTGTCGAAGGATTACCTTGCCGGGAACGCGCCTGAAGAATGGATCCCGTTGCGCCCAGACGAGTTCTTCACAGAACAGAGGATCGATCTGAGGCGCAGCACAAAGGTGCAATCCATCGATCCCACGGCGCGCACCCTGACGCTGAGCGGCGGCGAAACCATGCCTTGGGATGCGCTGCTCCTAGCCACCGGTGGCGAACCCATTCGCTTGCCAATTCCCGGCTCGGATCTGCCGCACGTTCACACGCTGCGCACTCTGGCAGACAGCCGATCGATCATTGAAGGGGTGAAAGCCGGCGGCCACGCCGTGGTGATCGGTGCAAGCTTCATTGGGCTCGAAGCCGCCGCATCATTGCGCAAGCGCGGGATGGAAGTTTCGGTGGTGGGCAAAGAGGCGCTTCCCCTGGAGCGCGTGATGGGGCCACAGGTCGGAACTTTCATTCAAAAGCTGCACCAAGATCAGGGCGTGCAATTTCACCTGGGAACAGGACCGACCTCGATCAGCACGGGCGGCGTGACGCTCGAAAATGGGCAAACGCTGCCCGCTGATCTCGTGGTGATGGGCGTCGGGGTGCGCCCACGTCTCGATCTGGCTGAGCAAGCCGGCTTGAAGGTGGATCGCGGCGTTGTGGTGGACGAGCAGTTGCGCACAAGTGTCAAAGGCATTTGGGCTGCGGGCGACATCGCGCGCTTCCCTTGGCATGGTGAGTCCGTGCGCATCGAGCACTGGGCGGTGGCGCAACGCCAAGGCGAAGCGGCGGCCAAGAACATGTTAGGGCGCAACGCGGCCTACCGCAGTGTGCCGTTCTTCTGGAGTGCGCACTACGACGTGCAGATCAATTACGTTGGCCACGCCGAGCGCTTCGATCGCGTCGTGGTCGACGGCGATTTGGACAAGCGCGATTGCAGCATCAGTTACTACCTCGGAGAAAAGCGTCTGGCGGTTGCAACCCTAGGCCGCGATCTGGAGAGCCTGCGCGCCGAGTTGGCCCTAGAGATCGGCTGAGATCGTCAGCGCGTGTGGCATCCATGCTGACCGCAATGAGCTTCAACATTCTCGACGGTGCTGAAGGCACCGGTCCGGAAAATACCAGCACCGTGCGCCTGGATGCGATCGTCGAGCTGATTGAGTCCCAGAAGCCGGATCTACTGGTGCTCTGTGAGTGCAACGGCTTTGAGCAACATGGATCGCGCCGCCTGCACGAGGTGGAGCAGCACTTGGGCATGCAAGGCTCTATGGCCGTCGCAGCCACGGGGTATCACGTCGCCATCTTTGCGCGCGATGCCACCTGGGTTTCAGCTAAACCGCTGCACGGTTTTTATCACGCGGCGCTGCGGGCGAAGCTGGTCATGCAAGGGGAGCCCGTAACGGTGGTCGGCGCACATTTGTGCCCATTCAGCGCGCAGCTTCGCCTGGTCGAAGCCGAAATCCTGGCGAACGAAGCCCGCGCTGATGAACGCGTGATCCTGATGGGCGACCTCAACTCACTGAGCCCCCTCGACGATACCCGCGAAATCCTGGACGCAATGCCCCCGCGCTACCAAGTGCGCCACCGCGGCGCGAGCGAGCACGCCGACACACGCGCACTGGAAGTGCTGATGAAAGCCGGCTTCATCGACCTCGCCGATCGGCACGACGCCCGCGAGTACACCTGCTCCACTTCCCTAGTTCCCGCCCCCAGTAAATCCCCCCTGCGAATCGATTACATCCTAGCCACTCCCCTACTCGCTCGGCACAGTCAGTCCTTCGCGGTCTGCCGCGGCCCCGTCGCCGAGCAGGCTTCGGATCACTACGCGGTGGTTGCGGCGTTTGATTGATCAGGTACCCATCAACTGGATTGCTTGCTCCGCGAGAGCGATGAGTTCGGCTGCGACGGAAGCGGGCAGACGACGGCCTTGGGGGCCACGTAGCTGCTGGATCAAAGTACTGAGCTGAGCTTTTGCAGCCGCCACCTGCCCTGCTTCCCAGTGCTTGAGGACCTGTTGCACTTTCGCCTCGAGCTGACGCGTGAGCGCATCCTGATGCAAATCAGCGATCTCGCCGGATAACTCCAGGAGTACGGATTGAACCGTGGCGGGCGGCACCGCAACTAACCAGGAACCGTGCTCGGGGTTGACGTTGTTCGTCGGCACGCTAGCTAAATCAGCCCTTCCATCAAGGAACGCGTAAGGATCGGCAGCGAGACCCAACACATTGACCCACCCGTTTTCCACTTCCGCGGTGTGGCCCTCCGTGAAGTCGAAGAAGTGCACACCATCGCGATTGCCCGTGGCAGCCCCTGTCACGCCAACATAGAGCATCAAGTCGACGATGGGCTGAAAGTTCTGCGGAACAAACTCATTGAGCGCAGCGGTGTCGATCCCTGCATCCGACCACAGCGTGAGCACCTCTTCCATGGTCGCCATCCGGTAACCCTCGAATACGCCGCCAGGAGCCAACTCGGGTTGCAGTTGGTCGTAGGAATAGGGAGTCGACAGAGTCACATCGAGCCACAAAAGACCCGTGTTGGTATCCAGCGTGCCGGTGTCGGTCCCGAAGCTCGTGTCCACCGACACGATGCTTGCCGGCGGGCGAGAAACAACGAGCCACGCCCCATGTTCGTCATTGTCGTTGTCACTCGGAACTGCTCCGAAATCCGGACGCCCATCAAAGAAGGTATACGGATCCGCAGCGATTGTCGCCACTTCAACCCAATTGCCCAACCCAACTCCACTTTCAATGTGCCCCGCCGTGTAATCAAAGAAATGCACATTATCTCGATTACCAGTGCCCAATCCGGTGATGCCCACGAAACCCATCAGATTGGAAATCGGAGTGAAGTTCTGCGTCGTGAACGCGCCCAGCGAGTCCGTGTTGATCCCTGCATCCTGCCAAAACTGCAGCACTTCATCGTAAGTGGCGAGTCGGTATCCAGCGAAGATCCCCACGGCGCCGAGTTCAGCCCTCAGGGCGTCATAGGAATACGGTGTGGCGAGCGTGACGTCCAGCCAACGCAGCCCCGTCTGACTATCCAGGGTGATGGTTGCCGGGCCCAATGCACTGGCTTCAGTCGTCAGCGCAGCACGCGCCGATGACGCCAAGCAGACAGCGTTAACGTTCAAAATACCAAGCAATAACAAGGTGCGTGCAACGCGCATGGGCTTACTCCTCCCTAATGTGCGCCGCAGCATAGGCGCAGGTCAGTGGAACATCCAACACCTTTGATAATCGACCGAGAAATGCCGCCAAACATCCGTAAGAAGCGATTGACCCATCGCGATTCACAACTTTGTGATGATCTGATCGTATTTGAGGTCGTTTAAAGCTGGGTATCGAAGAAGGGTAAGCATGGCGCGCGGGGCACTCACAACCACGATTTTGATACTGACGAGTTTGCTGGTCGCGTTTGCGTGCAGCTCTGGCGGAGCATCCAGTGACGGTGACGGCGCTGGGTGTTCTGCTCTCGTGCAGAGACTGCGAGCTTGCGGCGTGTTGGACAGCGGAAAGACCACCTGCGATGTGGCGCGACCGAAAGCTGTGGCACAATCGGAAAAGTGCATTGCGGATTGCGCCAATCAGGCCACTTGCACTCAAGTGCACGATTACGAGTGCAGTCCGCTCAGCACCAGCACCCCGCTCGGCAGCTGCATTCAACAATGCGGCACTACCTTTCCCGGCATCTTCCCGGGGGCAATCCAACCGGGTCATCCTCTTTACCTTTTTACCTGCTCAGACGGCAGGCACGTCGGCCGCTGCGACGCCGTAAGGGAATGCGCGGACGGCGCTGACGAGCAGGGTTGCCCAATGTTTGCTTGCGCAAACGGGCAAATGATTCTCGAAATTAAACACTGCGATTACATGACGGTCGACTGCTCCGACGGAAGCGATGAATCCGATTGCTCCGGAGGGGGGATTTTTCGCTGCACGCAAGGGCCCCCCGTCGTGGCGAATCACCAGTGCGACGGGGCACCGCAATGCGACGACGGCAGCGACGAGAAAACCTGCTTCACCTGCGGCGACGGAAAGAAACTCGTACCGTACAAACAATGCAATTTCACCTCAGACTGCACCGACGGCAAAGACGAACTCGGCTGCGCCCAGATCCTGTGCGATGCCCCAACGCCTTGATCATGACAGGGTCGGACAAAATGAGGCCGCACGACGCCGCGTCTGAGCACCGCTTCGCGACGACCCAGCTCAGGCGTACTCACGTGCCCCTACAATGGATACGTAAACGAGCGTTATTTACCGAAGATTGAATGCAGCAGAGCTACCCCCGTAAACGATTAGCTGGTAACCTGAAGGCCTTGGAGCTGCGTTTGGGGGCGCACTCTTAACTACATAGGAGGACACCGGATGGTTCACTTGCGACACCGTGGTTATGCGCTGCTTCTTGGTTCTATGATTGCTGGCGCTGTTCCGCTGGCTTGCGGCTCAAGTGGGAAGACCGGCGCCGCTGCAGCGGGTCAAAGTTGCGCCACGTCGCAGGATTGTGCGAGCCATCAGTGCGTTCAGAGAGTCTGTCAGGGGGGGATTGACGGCGGGTCCGGGGGCTCCAATCAGAGCAGCGGCGGCACGACGCACACCGGTGGCGCAACGCACGCGGGTGGTTCGACATCTGCCGCTGGTTCGGCGTTGATGGATGGTTCGACGTCTTTGGCTGGTTCGATGTCGGGCGACGGATCGATGTCCGCGGCGGGATCGCCTTCTGGCGATGGCTCCCCTAGCTCGACGCCCGATGCAGCGCCTGCCCTTTCGCTAGCGGGCTCACAATGCACCGA
>DATJEQ010000140.1:0-3693 GCA_035496495.1 Polyangiaceae bacterium | reverse complement strand
GTTGTCCGGGTCGGCGCAGCCATCCGTGTCCATGTAGCCGTCTTCGTCTTCTTGCTCGTAGGGGCACTGATCTTTGGCGTCGGATACGCCATCATCGTCGTTGTCCGAGTCGTTGCAGCCGTCTTGATCTTCAAAGCCGTCTTTGTCTTCCGGAATTTCGGGGCACTCATCGATTTCGTCGGGAATGCCGTCGTGGTCGGAGTCGTATTCACGGGGCGCCCAAGTGAGCGAGCCAATGACGCGCAGGTCCGCGTTGCCCAGCGCGTCGTTCAACGGCACTTCCACGCCCACGAGCGGCGAGAAATCGCCCAGGGCCATGCGCGTCGAAAAAGAAAGCCCCACCGGTGCCGTTCTTGCGGCAAAGGGGTGGCGACCCAAAGCCGCCGCGCCGAACGCTTCGGCAAAAATACTGATGCGCCCGCTCGGATCGATGCCCAACACCTGAGGTCGGAATACCAAGCCCAAAACCCACGGCGCACTGTGCTCCAGCTTCTCGCCTTGGAGGTGGCGCGGCTCGCTGCGAAACTGAGCGCCCAGATTGCCGCGCACTCGTACTACCAGCAGATCCAGTTCAGCGGATGAGAGCACCCCCGCTGTGAAAGCGTGTTCGCCCAAGTAAGATCGCGCGTTGCCAGTGGGTGCCGTCGCCAGTGCACCCAAAGCGAGTTGAAAGCCCCCGGCATGTTGTGCGCCCAACACCGTTTCCTTTGCCCGCACTTCGAGATCGCCCAACGCCGTGTGCGGCAAGCCAGCTGGGCCGGATTGATACGGTGCAAATGGCAAATCGACTGCTAACGTGAGCCGTGAGCCAAAGCCGCGCGCGATCAGCGCATCCAGCAGCAACTGATGACTGAGGCCCGTGCCGCTTGTTGGTGCTGACCCGGGCAGCGGATTGTTCGCGTAGGCGGCCGCCAACGAGAGGTGAACCTGCGCGTTGCCTTCCGGCTGCGGCGTCTCTCCGCGCAGGCCCGCGCGGTAACCCAGCGGTTGCCGGTAAGCGGTCAAATCGACCGACGGAAAAGGGTCAGCGAGCGCGCTTCCTGCGAGCAGCAGCCCCAAAGGGGCCCAGCGCCATGCCCGCGGTGCTCTTGGCATGAGCCCACAATAGGCTCTCGCTTCGGCAAAATATCGCAAAAAATGTGAGCGCGCCCTGTTAAGCTTCGCGCGCCGCTTGAAAGCGGGTTGCCCTCAAAGTACGGCCCCACACCCTCATGGACGCCATTTCAGTCATCGGCCCCAGTCGCCTCGAAGGCCGCATTCCCGTGGGCGGCGCGAAGAATGCGGCGCTGCCCATCCTGTGCGCCACCTTGCTTTCGGATGGTGAAAGTCGGCTGCGCAATGTTCCAGCACTGTACGACATTGAAACCACCTCCGCGCTGCTGCGCTTCTTAGGCAGAGACGTCACGCTCAATTTTCCTCAAGTGACGGTCGCGGCTGCAACACGTCCCGCCCGGCCGGAAGCGCCTTACGAGTTGGTGCGGCAGATGCGCGCCAGCGTGCTGGTGTTGGGGCCTCTGCTGGCTCGTTATGGGCGCGCTAAGGTGAGCTTACCCGGTGGCTGCGCGATCGGCGCTCGGCCCATCGATCAACACTTGAAGGGGCTGGAGGTGCTCGGGGCGAAGATCGCAGTGGAGCACGGGTACGTCATCGCCGAAGCACCGCGCTTAAAGGGCGGCGAATTCGTGTTCGATTTGCCAACTGTCACCGGCACTGAGAACTTGATGATGGCTGCCGCGTTGGCCAAGGGGCGCACCATTCTAGTCAATTGCGCTCGCGAGCCCGAGGTTGAAGAGCTGGCCCGCGTGCTCAACAAGATGGGCGCCCAAATAGAGGGCGCTGGCACGGCAACCATTCGCATCGACGGTAAAGACGAACTCGATCCGTTCGACCACGCGATCATTGCCGATCGTATCGAGGCCGGCACCTTCATGGCCGCGGTGGGCATCGCTGGCGGCAACGTCGTGCTTGAAAATGCTCCGTTGGAAGATCTGGAACCCGTGGTCGTGAAGTTGCGCAAAGCGGGGCTGCAAATCGAAGCCGAGGGCGAACACACGCGCGTCGTGCGCGAAGGTCCGGTGCTCTCAGTTGACGTGACCACCGCGCCGCACCCCGGTTTTCCCACCGACATGCAGGCGCAATTCATGGCCCTGATGGCTTGTAGTGAAGGGCGCGCTGTGCTCACCGAGACAATCTTCGAGAACCGTTTCATGCACGTGCCGGAGTTGCGCCGCATGGGTGCGAACATCGAAACCCGCAACAACGCCGCGTTCGTGCAGGGGGTGAAGCAGCTTTCCGGTGCCAGCGTGATGGCGACGGATTTGCGGGCCAGCGCCTCTTTGGTGATCGCGGGGCTTGCCGCGGAAGGTGAAACCATCGTCAACCGCGTCTATCACTTGGATCGCGGGTACGAGCGCATCGAGAAGAAGCTCGCCGGAGCGGGAGCGCGCATCAAGCGCATCAAAATGACGGAGCAGGCATGAAGCCGTTGACCATCGCGGTGCCCAAGGGGCGCATCGGTCGCGTGCTCTCGCCGTTGCTGCAAAAAGCGGGAATTGATGGCAGCTGCCTGCTCACTGACGATCGGCGCTTGATCCGGGAAAGCGCAACCCCCGGTGTGCGTTTCTTGTTGCTCAAGCCCGACGATGTGCCGACCTACGTGGAGTACGGCGCGGCTGAGTTAGGCATCAGTGGGCGCGATGTGCTGCTTGAGCGCGGCTACGATCTCTACCAACCGGTCGATCTGGGCGTGGGCAAATGCCGCATGGTGGTTGCCGTCCCGACCGACGAGCGCCCCCCAGTCGAAGTGCCTCGCGTGGCCACCAAATACCCACGCATCGCCGCTAAGTACTTCGCATCGCGGGGCGTGCAGGCCGAGATCATTTACGTGCAGGGCTCGGTTGAGTTGGCGCCCTGGGTTGGCCTTGCCGATCTGATCGTGGATCTGGTGGAAACGGGAGCCACCCTGCGCGAGAACAATTTGGTCGAGCGAGATCTCGTGTGCGAGGTGAGCAGTGTGCTGGTCGCCAATCGCTCGTTGTTCAAATTACGTCACGCAGAAGTCGCACCCTTCATCGAGCGCTTGCGAGCAGCCGTCTAAGGTGTTGGCGTTTGCACGCCGGTGCCGCGGTTTGTCCCAGGCTCACGCGGGGCGCTGCCTGCGGTACCCTGCGGTTCAT
The DNA here is from genome assembly GCA_035496495.1 of Polyangiaceae bacterium. Classification (GTDB taxonomy): domain Bacteria; phylum Myxococcota_A; class Polyangia; order Polyangiales; family Polyangiaceae; genus SZUA-265. Next base: position 517 of record DATJEQ010000140.1, on the reverse strand, counting down.
CGAGAACCAGGAGGGGCAGCATTTTTGCGAGCGTTTTCTTGCCGATGCCGCGGATGCGCAGCAGCTCATTGAGGCTCTTGAATCGGCCCAGGCGGGTGCGCAGCGCCACAATTTGCTCCTCTCTTTTGGGACCGACGGAGGGCAATCGATCCAGTTGAGTCGCATTCGCCGTGTTGAGCACTATTCTGCCGTCGGCGGTGACGCCCACTTCCGGCGCTTGCGGCGGTGGAGCTGTTTGTGGGGAAGCCGGCGGCTGAGCGGCCGCGGGTTCATTGTGCTCGCTGGCCTTTTGGGCCGATGCTGAGCCGGCCGCCGCCGGGAGCGAAGGCACACCCACTGAGGCAAGCTTTGCCGCACTCGCCATAGCCACCGCAGCGCCATTCGCTGTTGCGCCTTTGGAAATCGAAACGGTACCGATTGCCGCGAGCCCCAGCATGGCGATACCGACGGACAACGTGCGCCCCACGGCGGCGCCCAGTGCGCTGTGCTGCAGGTCGCTAAAAATGCGGCGCAAGGG
>DATJEQ010000139.1:0-12072 GCA_035496495.1 Polyangiaceae bacterium | reverse complement strand
GGCGGCACTGGCGGAACCGGTGGCACAGCTCAGTGTACTGTCGCGAATCAGGCGACGACCTGTAACGACAACAAGCCATGCACGGACGACAGCTGTGTGAGTGGTGCGTGCATGCACGCCAACAACACTGCGCCTTGTACGGATGACGGCGACGGCTGCACTGATGACGTCTGTGGCGGAGGCGCCTGCACGCATCCAATGAACACCGCACCGTGCACCGGTGACTACGATCTGTGTACCGACGATGTCTGTGCAGCGGGTACTTGCACTCACCCCGCGCTCAACCCCTGCGGTGGTCTCGTAAAGATCCAAACCAACCGCGGTGGTGGCGCCAACTACGTCAAGTTGGACGCGAACAACCAATTGGTCTGGACGGCCACAACGCTGGCCACTGCCGAGACGTTCCAACTCACCTTCACCGGAACGGATCAAGTGAAGATGATGGCAACGTCCAACAACATGTGGGTCACGCTCGATCAGACGAACGACAACGACTTCTTAGTGGCCAACGGAGCCGCCGCGGCAAATGCCGCGACGATCAACATCGTGCTGTGCGCTGCGGTCAACGCATTGGCCTCCTCCTGCGCCCCCAATTGCCGTGGCATGGAAGTGGTCGACGACAACAGCAGCAAGTTCGTTGCTTCTGACGACCAGGGTGTTGCCGTAGGCGATCTATTGCGGGCCCGCTCGGGTGACTGCGGCGGCAGTGCCACCGCTTGGGAATCCTGGCGCTTCGTCGAGCAGTGAGCGATCAGTACGCCGCTAATACGCTCCGATGCGGCGGGCTGCGTTGCGGCTCAGAGAAAACCCTAAAGGCGCATCGCCGTCGGCTGCCCAGTGGGCGGCAAAGGCATCGCGCACGACGAGTTCGGCCTGTTTACCGAATGGAGAGAATCCCCACTCCGCCTCTTGAGACATGTCGTCAGCGTCGGCGTACCAACGCCACACGAAGAAGCCTTTGAACCAAGGTTGATCTAAGAAGGGAGCGATCAGCGCGCGGTAGGCTTCGGCTTGCGCCTTCTGATCGACGGTAACGTTCTTCATTCCATCGGGCCATTCCCAGGGGCGCAGCGCGGGGCTTGGGCGCGTTGTGTAGCCGATCTCGGTGAACAGCACCGGCTTGTGCCAGGCTTGGGCAAGGCGAGCGATCTCTGCGGCGATGCGCGTGCTCTCCCTGAGCAGGTCCGCTGGGGAATCATTTTCTTTATGTGCCAGCGGGAAAAACGCGTTGAGCCCGATCACATCTAAATCACCCCAAATCACGGTGTCTTGGGCGTCGTCCCAGTTGGCGGCGTAAGTGAGCGGGCCGCTGTATACCCCGCGCACTTTCTTGATGATTGATTGAAATGCCGGGGCGTGGCGCGCAGTGACGAACGTGCGCAACTCGACGCCCACAGCCAGCAGATCCACCCCGCTCTGCGCCGCGACTCTTGCCCAGGACAATAAGAATTGCTGATAACCATCCGCCCAGCGCTGCCAACCCCGCTCTGTGGGTGGATCGATGTGCCCGCGCCAAACGCCTGTCTCCGCCCACAGGTGCGGCACGAGCAAGACCTTGAGACCGTGAGCGTGCGCTTGCTCGACCGAGCGGCGGATCGCGAGCTCCGTTTGCCTGGCGGGCTGTTCGAAGCTGCGGTCCACCCCCGTTGGGCTCAAATCCCAAATGCGGCCGAACGGCGTGAGGCTGATCCAGTTGCCGCCCATGCGTTCGATCAACGCCAAGGTGTGCTGATAGGCGGGGCTGCCATAGCCGCGACCCGGTTGCAGACTGCTCTCGATAGGGCCGATGGTCACCCCGCGCACTCCTCGCTGGAAGAGCAGCGTGCCACTCGCAGCCGGCGTCCGGTCTGCGGTGCCACCCCCACGGCTCTGTGCGTCGGCCTCGCTCTGGAAAATCAAGGCAGCTAGCAGCGCGCCGCTGGCCGCTTTGCAAGCGGTCGCACAGGAGGTGTTCCAGCGGGCCACATTTTCCCCTATCTCAGGCGTTGCAGCCCGAAAAGGGCCATTTTTCGGCTGCTTGCGGGGCAGGGCGAATCGTGCGAGTCTCCGGCCCCCCTGTTTTCCGGGGCTTGTGAACACACTGCAATCCTTATGAGTAAAGGCGATCTGCTGGAGATGGACGGCGTCATTCAAGACGCACTGGGCGGTGGCCAATACACGATCAAGGTAGATCAGGGTGGAACGCTGGTGCGCGCGCAGCTCTCGGGCCGCATGCGGCGCCACCACATTCGAGTGCTTCCCGGCGATCGCGTTCGCGTGGCGGTGTCGCCCTACGATCTGACCCACGGGTTGATCGTTTATCGTGGGCGTTCCTAGTCTTAAGCGGCTGAGGTCCTGAGGGCGAGGCTTGAGCGCCAAGCGAGGCGCGGATAGCCTGCAGCGGTGCGCTGGGCTCTGGCGTTATTCTGCTTGTTCGCGGGGCATGCGCTTTTGGGATGCCGTTGCCAATCGGACGAGCACAAGGATGAGCTGCCGAGCGCGCCCAGTGCGCTGATCATCGGCAAGGCCGCGAAGCCGCGCACGCTGTATTTGCCCGACGCGAGCGCGCAGCGTTTGACTCCAATGCCGCAGCCCGCAGCGCCCACGCCGCAGACGACGCAGGGGCGGTGTGCGCCCGAAATGGTCGACGTGCAAGGTGCATTCTGCATCGATCGCTACGAAGCGGTGCTGGTCGATGCCGTGAGCGGCGAACGCTTGTCGCCTTATTATCATCCCGCTCGAGCACAAGCGTTGAAGACCTTCGACTATTGGCAACAAGCTAGAGAACAAGTCGGCCCGCAGTGGGCGCGCCGCATGCCACTGCCGGATCTGCCGGCTTGGGAGCGCGAGCGTGAGATCGTCCCCGAAGCCAGCTCACTTCCAGGGCAAGTGCCCAGCGGTTACTTGAGTGCTGACATTGCGGCGCAAGCCTGCCAGCGCGCCGGCAAGCGGCTTTGCACTGAAGACGAATGGGTGCGCGCATGCCGCGGCCAAGCGCAACTCAAATTTCCTTATGGCGCGGAATACCAACAGGGCGTGTGCAACATCTTCAGTGACGATCACCCCGCCAAACTGCTCCACAACAATGCGTCCGAAGGCCATTTGGATCCGCGCTTGAATTTGGTGCAAGCCGACGGTGCAACACTGCTCAAGAAAACCGGCGAGAGCAGTGCATGCAAAAGCACTTGGAGCAGCGATGCCGCGTACGACATGGTGGGCAATCTCGATGAGTGGATCGATGATCCTTCGGGCAAATTCGTCGGTGGGTTCTACGCGCGGGCCACTCGCGAAGGCTGTGATGCGTCGGTCTCCGTCCACCCACGGAATTACTTCGACTACAGCCTGGGCACGCGCTGCTGCAGGTAAGCGTCGGGAGACACGACCAAGTAGATCTACTATATAAGTGAAGGGATTGGTCTATTTGTAGACAAATGTAGGTGAATGTCGGACGATTCAGATCTCATGAAAATCAGCCGAAAGAAATGGCGGGGTTTAGTCACCTGGGCGCTGCGTTTTGGGCTCGCAACCGCTGGTTCAGCGGGTACCGGTTGCGGCTCGGGTCCCGCGGGCGAGCTGCAGGGTCGCTGGCTCGGGCAACAGGTTGAGGCCGTGCCCGACGACCAGATTGCTGCCACCACCGGTTGGGCGCGTGGAATGAGCTTTGAGATCGCGGGCTCGAACCTGACTGTCACTATCCCAGGCCAGCCATCGCAGAGCGCACCGTACAGAGTGGCTGCGTCAAACGATCAAGATCTGCGCCTCGCCGTTGCCCGGCCTGATGGCAAAACGGATTTCGTGGAGCTCACCGTAGAAAATGAGCACCTGATGCGCTGGCACATTGGTTCGCGCATGAGCGTACTGATGCGTAAGGAAGACTAGAATTGGCCCAACAAGCCAATCCAAGGACTTTCAGAACAGCTGCTTCAAATCTACAGCAGCCTTCTTCTTGTGCTCCAGGATGTGGTTGACTGCACGTAAAAGGCGCGTCTTTTGTGGACCAGAAATCGCCTTACCGGCGGATGCTGCGGCCAGAGCGCGGGGCGTCACGGGTCGACCGGAACGTGGCTTTGCGGGTTTGGCTGCGGCTTCTCCCTCGGCGGGCTTGGCGGCAGCCGCATCCTTGGGGGTGTTGCGCTTGACGAGTTTGATGGCGCGATCTTCAGGACGGAGGTGCTCGAGCTTGGTGGAAATCGAGAGAATACGACGAGAGTCGATCTTGTTGGTCTTGAGGAAGTCAGCAAATTTGGACATCAGATTAACCTTGGGTGGGCAAGCAGCGGCCTTTAGAACTGGGCTTAAAGCTCGTCAAAGCCTGCGCTTGCTAGCACTTTCCCAGCGGATGCGGTACCCCACAATTTCAGGGAACAGCGGGCGCTCGCGGGTTGTTGCACAGCCGACGCGTAGCTCGCCGTAAGAAAGGGAAAGGGGGCCTATTTTGTCCGAAAATGGGGGTCTGTCGGAAAATCGGGGTCTGGCAGCGGAATTGGCCTGGGCAGAAGTGCAGCAAGCGGCCTTTGAGCTCAAGCGCCGAGGCATTGAGGGAAGCTCCGTGGGCGTCGTACTCGGTTCGGGCTTGGGGCAATTCAGCCATGAACTCAGCGCAGCCGTGACGATGGATTACGAGGCCATCCCCCACATGCCCCGGGTGAGTGTCGCGGGGCACGGCGGGAAGCTCAGCTGGGGTCAAGTCGGCAAAGCACACGTCTTGTGTCTGCAGGGGCGTGCGCACCTTTACGAAGGCAACAGCCCGTCCAGCGTCGTTTTCGGAGTAAGGCTCTTAGCACAACTCGGTGCGCGCGCGGTGCTACTGACCAACGCCGCGGGCGGCATTCGAGCCGGCTTTTCCGTGGGCGACTTGATGTTGATCCGCGATCACATCAACTTGCTGGGCAGCAATCCGCTCACGGGCGCCAACGACGAAGAGATAGGGCCGCGCTTTGTGGATTTGACGCAAGCGTACGATGTGCGCCTGTGTGAAGCCGCGCTGCGCGGTGCGTTAGACGTCGGTGTGTCGATCCACGAGGGTGTTTACGCCGCCATGCCGGGGCCCAGTTACGAGACGCCCGCAGAAATTCGCATGCTGAAAATGTTGGGTGCGGATGCGGTGGGGATGAGCACCGTGCCCGAGGTGATCGCGCTCAATCACCTTGGGGTTCCGGTGGGAGCGTTGAGCTGCATCACCAATTTGGCAGCGGGGCTCGGTAAGGGGCGCCTGAGTCACGAGGAAGTGGCGCAAGCAGCAGCGCAGAGCAGCGACCGATTCCGTCATGTGCTGGCGCGCTGGGTCGAGCGCAGCTATGAGATCTACTGTGGCCGATGAGTACAGCGCGTTGATTGATGAGGCTCGGCGTGTGCGCGACAATGCGTATGCGCCGTATTCGGGCTTCAAAGTGGGTGCCGCGGTGCGCGGCAAAAGCGGCGCCATCTATCGCGGCTGCAATGTGGAAAATGCGTCGTACGGGGCAACGATTTGTGCCGAACGCAACGCGGTCGCTGCGCTGGTGGCTGCAGGCGAAAGCGAAATTGCGGCAATCGCCATCTACACCGATGACCCACAACTCACCATGCCCTGCGGCATATGTCGTCAGGTCATTGTGGAATTCGGCAAGGATGCTCAGGTGATCACAGCGAACACCAGCGCGAGCAAACAGATTGCTATCGGAGATCTGTTGCCGGACGCGTTCGTTTTCCTTCGCTCATAAGGGCACGGCATGCCGTGCTCGTGCGGGAATCAGTTACCCAGCTCGCTCAGCCGCGTGAGCACTGCCTGCAGTGCCTCTTTCGCTTGTTCGAGCCCCACGGCCGTTTGCCCAGAGGCCACTTGCAGGGCGTCGTGGCGCTGACGCACATCGGCGAGTTCGGCATTGGCTTTGTCGACCAAGGCTTGATGCTCGGCGCGAGTTTGCTCCAAGGCGCTTTGGTGAGAGGCCGCGGCTTGCTCCAGGGCAGCGCTGTGTTCTGCCTGGGTTTGCGCCAGCGCAGCCCTGTGAGTATTCTGAAGCTCCTGCAGGGCGGTTTCGTTGGCGCGGTGCAGGGCGGCGAGTGTTGCGTCGTGTTCGTCGCGCAGCTCTTGCTCGCGCGCCGCCTGAGTGTCCGCACTCAGGCGCAGCATTTCTTCGCGCTGTGTATTGAGTTCGTTGTTCTTGGCCTGTTCGGCCTGGGAGAGCGCGTTGTCTTTCTCCGATTGCAGCGCCGCTAGGGCAGCTTCCATCTCCGCTCGCAGCATTGATTCTGTTTGCTGACGTGCCCCCTCGGCGGCCGCAGCAAGATCCTCGGCCCGCTTCTCACGCTCCGCCCTGCGCTCTGTGGCGAGCGTTTCCATTTCGCCGCTGAGCTTGTCGTTGCGCTTCTTATAGTCGTCCGCCCGCTTTGCGGCCTGCTCCTTGTCGGCCTTAAGGGCCTCGTTGCCGCGCTGCAATTCGCCCAAATTCTTCTCAAGCTCAGCCAATTTGTCGCCGCTGTCGGCCTGGGCTCGCTCTAAAGCCAAATTGGTGTCGCGCAGATTGAGCAGATCCTTGTCCCTGCTGGTCAGCTGATCGCGCAAATCCAACATTTCCTTGTCCTTGCGGTTGAGCTGCTCGCGCAGTTCAAGGAATTCCCGCGCGGTTGAGCCGCCCTTGGCGCGCGCCTCTTCCAAGTCGCGTTGCAATTTCTGCAACTCTTCCGTCTTGGGCGCAGCGCGCATTTTTCCGTCGTAGTCATTGAGCTTCGCTTCGGCCTGCTCGGCGCGATCGGTGAGCTCCGCAATCGTCGCCTCCAACTCAGCAATGCGACCCGCGTCCGCGTCACTTGCCCCAACGCTGGTTGTCATCATGGGTGCCGGGGCTTCTGCCATGTCGTCGGCCAAGAGATTGCCCAAGGCTTGCTCAGCGAATTGCGCGGCGTCGCTTTCAGGGCCTGCAGAAAGTTCAGAGATTTCTGTCGTGGCTTCGGGCGCCTCATCTTCCACGTCGATTTCAAAGTCGACGTCGTCGTCGATCAGCACGGAGCTATCCGGTTGAGCTTCACCCGCGCCAAGCAGCGCGGAAATGTGTTGGTAGAGGTCTGCAAACGCGATCGGTTTGTGTAAGTACGCGTCGGCGTGGGTGCGCAACCGCTTGTGCTGCTCAAAGGTTTCTTCGGTCGCGTCTGTGCTCATGATGATGAGGGGCACGTCCTTCAGGTTGTTGTCGCGCTTGACCTTGCCGCACACGGAGAAGCCGCTCATGCGCGGCAGCTCAACCGCCAGCAAGATCAGATCTGGGCGATCGGCGGCTGCCGCTTGCAAGCCCACACTCGGATCATCCACGACGGTGACCGCGAATGAGCGAGCGGTGAGCTCAGTTTGAAGCTCCTGGGCGAACGCGGCGTCGTTCTCAAAGACGAGGACTTTGGTCATGTCAGCTCCAGCGGTCGAGCTGACGAGGTTAACGTGCCTTGTTCGCGGATTTCGAGCCTCAAATGTTCGCTTTGCCGCTGCCTACGATCCGTTCAGTTGCCGCCGCCTCTGCTGGCTTTCTCTTGGTGGCCGCTTTGCCCCGTGCGCTCAGCGAGTACTTCTATAACGTCTCTCAGCGACAAACCCCGCAATTCCAGGCCAACCATCAAGTGATAGAGCACATCTGCCCCTTCGGAAGCGACGCGGGCATCGCTTTCATTTTTGATCGCTTCGGCGAATTCGGACGCCTCTTCGATCACTTTGTCGCCAATGCGGTGCGCCCCTGCTTCAAGCAGACTTCGGGTGTAGCTCTTTTGCGCAGTGCTGGCTCGGCGGGCTTTGAGCGTGCTTTCCAGACGAGTGAGGAAAGGTGCGGCTTCCACCTCGTCCGTCGATAGACTTCCGTCGGTCAGCAGCTGTCGAAAGAAGCAGGTGGGTTTGCCGGTGTGGCACGATGGTCCAACCGGATCGCACAACAGCACGAGCGTGTCTCCATCACAATCAAGGTGCACTTCCTGCACGTTGAGCACGTGTCCGCTCGTTTCTCCCTTTTGCCACAGCGTTTGCCGTGAACGACTGTAGAACGTCGCCTTGCCAGAGTTCAGCGTGAGCTTGAGCGCTTCCTCGTTCATCCAGGCCACCATTTGCACGCGGCCCGTGAGGCGATCTTGTGCAACCGCGACCACGAGCCCTTGCGGGTCGAGTTTCAGGTGATCCACGGCGCGAGCCTAACAGGTTGTGCCGACGGAACACCCAGCCCGCGCAAGGCGTGGGTACAACTCGATAGCAAAGGCAAATCAACCCGGGAGGGAGTTGGGGGAGAGAGCCCCCAGCGGCTCGCACCAATGGAGGGGTGTGGGGACCCCATGAGTTGTCTTAAGTGTATGAATTTATAGGATAAAAATGATGGTAAGGATGTTGCAGTATCTACCCGTGCCCAGAAGTCTATCCTCGGGGCACCGGGCGGAGGACACTCAAATGACACGCAAAGATCGGCCATCACGCGGGGTTTGTTTTCGCTGCGGGAGGGCGGCTGCTCCAATGAGGGCATCGCTGGCTATGATGCTCGTCGCAGCGGGGCTTGGTGCAAGCGCGCTGGGTTGCTCTTCGTCGGACAAAGCTGACGAAGGCGCCTCGGTGGATCTCGGGCAGGGCGTCGACAAGATTGTGTACTTGGTGCGTCAGCACACCACCATCGCCGCAGACGGCACTGTCACCATTGATGTCGCCGGCGGCATGGGCCAAGTGATGGAATACAACCGCTACGTCCCCGGCGGCAGAATCGAGATGAAGGATCTGCGCGGGGGCGATCCGGTCAACCTGTTGAAGGACGAGCGCTATCGCGACGCGGATGTTGTTGGGCTCGATGTCAGCTTCGACGCTAAGAAGATCGTGTTCTCCATGCGTCGCGGGGGCGACGACGCCAACTACCACATCTACACCGCTAATCTGGAAGCGGGCGCTCGCGCCGATTGGGACATCACTCAGTTGACCTATGGTCCCCAAGACGACTTGGGCCCGGTGTGGGTTGCGGGCGGTCGCATCGCGTTTTTCACCAACGAGGCCTACACGGACATGGGCCGTCGTGCTGACGAGTACAATCACAGTCAGAGCGTTTCGCAGATCGCCACCATCAGCGAAGCAGGCGGCGACGCCGATCGCGTGGTGTGTTCGCAAAATCTATCGCACACCGTCAACCTGTTCAGCATGAAGAGCGGGCAGATTGGCTTCTCGCGCTGGGAGCACCTTGAGAACGTCAACGACATGAAGGTGTTCGCGATGAACCCGGATTGCACGCAGATGGTTGCAGTCGCTGGACAGCACGACAAGTTCTGGAACTCACTGGTGCAGCTCAGTGAAAGCCCGAAGCGCAACGTGTTCGTGGGCATTGCCACGAATCGCGAGAACACCATCCAATCCGGCGCGCTGATGCAAGTCGACGTACGCGGAGATGGCGTGCTCGACGAAGAAAAGCCGAAATTCACCGTGCTCACGCCGGCAGTGCCGTTGGGCGATGAAGCCGCGCCAGTGAACGTCGGTCGCTACCGCGCTCCGTATGTGCTGCCGGACGGTCGCGTGCTGACTTCCTGGGCCTCAGGCTTCGTCAATGAGTTGGATGAGTTGTCGCTCACCGCGCCGGATTACGGCATTTATTTGTACGACGCGAAGAACAAGGTCAATCAGTTGGTGGTCAATCACGAAGGCTCCTGGGAGCTGGATGCCCGCCCCGTGGTCAAGCGTGAAGAGCCGCCGATCTTGAGCGCCATCAACAACTCACAAGATCCAAATGTGCCGCTGACGATCGGTTCGATCGATGTGCACAATACGTCGCTGTACGAGCTGCACGGAAATACCGTCTCCGGCGCGCAATTCAACGGTACGCCAGTGGATCAGGCGCTGCAACATGCGACCAAGGTGCGCATCATCGAAGGCTTCTCCAGTGAAGCGGCTAAGGGCGCCACGATGTTCGGCCTGACCATGTCGGAAGGTGCGGCGTTGCTTGGCGAAGCAACGGTGCGAGAAGATGGTTCGTGGATGGCGCAGGTGCCGCCCTTCGTGCCGATGCACATGCAACCGATCGACGAATTCGATCTCGCAATTCGCACTCAGACGACCTGGCTGCAAGGCATGCCCGGTGAATCGCGCGTGTGCGGCGGTTGCCACGAGCGGCGCACCGTGCCAGCTGAAGTGACGGATCAACAATTGTCCGTTGCGGCGGCTTCACACCCGCAAAATTTCTTCAAGCCGGTCGCGGAGCGCCAAGAGTACCCCTGGTACAATGCGGATGCGGGCTTTGAAGCCAACGAAATCCAGGCACTTTTGACGGAAAAGTGCGCGAGCTGCCACAACGAAACGCAGAACGGCAGCGGGCCGCAGGAATTCTACTCGGTCACTATGACCAATGAGCTGACGGGCGAAACATCGAGCTACAACATTCCGCGTCTCGATCTGACGGCGCGTGACATCACTGTGGCGTACGATCGCGACGTTAAGGCTTGGGCGGCCTCCTATGTGTCATTGTTCTACCCAGCGGCTTTGGAGATGGATATGCGCCGCGGAACGACGGTCACCGGAACAATTCCGCCAACCTGGGCACGCCCCAGCGACGCCCGCAACAGCGCGGTGATTGAGAAGCTGAATATCACCTCCTCGCTCGATCCAAATGTCACCGCCTGGGCATTGGGTCAGCCGTTCTCCAATGCGGACATTCATAGTGGTGCGGGCGGGCGCACGATGCACCCCGAAGATGTGGGCGTGCAGCTGACGCGTGAGCAGCGCTTGATGCTGATCCGCGCGATCGACATGGGGGGTCAATATTACGCGCGACAAAATACGCAGTTTGCATCCTATGACGGAGATCCACTGAGTCGAGTGGTGGCGGCAGGGCAGGGGCAATATGGCGTGCAGTGACTTTGACGTGGTGACAGTTGAGGCAGAAGGGAAGCTTTCTATGAGCAACGTGAGCACGCTGCGTTTGAATACGCTGGGCAGAATCAAAGTGAGCATTGCCGCAATGCTGTGCGGTTTGCTGCTGGCAGGGTTCGCGGCGGCGCAGGAAGATCCCAATCGCGTCTATGCGGGCCGCTCAACGGTGTATCAGGACCTGGACAGCGCGTCGTTGGAGTCGACCACGACGCCAGATCGAATCGTGGAAGTCACGCGCAGTAACGTGGCACCCACGGAAGTGTGGCGCGCTTTGGAGCACGGCGAGAAGGTGGAATGCCTGAGCTGCATTCCGCAGGTTTCCAAGTTGCTTTACAACGACAACGCGCGCACACGGGAAATCGCGGCGTGGTGGTTGCGCCGCCGTATCTTCGGTGTGTTTGGGCCCGGGCAAGTCTACGATCAGACGGTGCGCACGTTGAACGATGCGACGCAGCCTGTTTCGCGCCGTGCCGCTGCGGCGGAGGCTTTGGGCGAATTCCTTACCAGTGCGGGCGTGAAGCACGTGGCGCGCGCGGCAATTGGGGACGCGTCGCCTGTGGTGCGGCTGAGTGCCGTGCATGCCCTGCAGCGGCTCAACAGTGAAGGCCCCGCGGGCGAACTGGCAATGGCCATGGGCGATGCCGACGAACAGGTTCGCTTGGCCGCCATAACCGCGGCGGGGAGAATCAATACCTTCACCGGCGGCGCCGCGTTGTTGGATCGACTGAACGATGCGTCATCGACGGTGCGCGTGCGAGCAGCGCAGATCGTGGGTCAACTGCGGTTTGTGGCCGCGGTTCCCGCTTTGATCGCGCTGCTGGATGCGGGCAACGAGGGAAGCGCAGAGGTGCGTTCGGCGGCCGCAGCGGCTTTGGGCTTCATTGGCGATGCCAGTGCGCGAGCAGCCGTACAAATGGCCTCGACGTCCGATCCCGATCGCTTCGTGCGCAACGCGGCCCGTTTCGCGCTGCGACGGCTGTAAAGCCCGGTGGCGCCGCAGCGAGGGCCGTAGACTTGGGTCGACGCGGCGTACACTTGCCGTCTGCCTTTTTGGGGGCCTTTCTTTTTGGGCTAGAATGGTAGGCTGGGCGGCGATGGTTCGTGGATTGCTCAGCACCGCTCAGAGTTTGGCGCTGCCGATCAGCGTTGCTGCAATGCTGGCTACATCGGGCTGCCAAAACAAAGGCAAGGAAGACACCACAGCCGTCACATTCTACGAACGACAAATCGCGCCGATCGTTGAGACTTCG
>DATJEQ010000138.1:0-14731 GCA_035496495.1 Polyangiaceae bacterium | reverse complement strand
GCGGCGTTGTCAGTGCAGCACTTGAAAGGGGGTACGACGACGCGAATGCCCAAAGGCGCGGCTTTCTCCTGAGAGCGCGTGCGCAGTTCTTTGTTCGCCGCGACGCCGCCGCCCAGCACGATGGTGTTGATGCGGTGTTTGCGAGCCGCCTCCAATGCCTTGTCGATCAGTGCGTCGGTCACATTGCGTTGGAATGAGGCGCACAGATTGCGCAAGGTGGTGTCGTTGCCGGGCAACCCGTTGACCTCAACCCAGCGCGCAACGTTCGTCTTTAAGCCGGAGAAACTGAATTCAAACGAGCCCGGTCGGTGCATGGGCTTAGCCAACGCAATCGCACTCGGATCGCCTTCTTGGGCCAAGCGATCCACAATGGGGCCGCCGGGGTAGCCTAGGCCGAGCAGCTTTGCGACTTTGTCGAAGGCTTCACCGGCAGCATCGTCGCGTGTGGCACCCAGCTCGTGAATGTCAGCGAGCATCGGACCGTTGACCCGGTACAGCGCGGTGTGTCCGCCGGAAGCGAGCAGTGCAATGAAGGGGAAGGTGGGGGGCTCTAGCGGCGGTTGCTCCGGATAGCGCACGAAGACGGCCAGCAAATGCCCAATCAGGTGATCGACACCTACCAGCGGCTTGCCGGTGGCCCAGGAGAGCCCGCGAGCGAGCTGGACTCCGACCAGCAATGCCCCCGAAAGGCCGGGCCTGCAAGTGACAGCAATGCCGTCGATATCGCTCAGCCCCAACTGCGCGCGCTCTAATGCGGCGCCTAGGACGGGACGAAGATTGCGCAAGTGATCACGGGAGGCAAGCTCTGGAACCACGCCGCCATAAGGGGCATGCAATTTGACCTGGCTGTGCACGGCATCGCTGAGCACCGCGCCGTCGTCGCGGACCAGAGCAACGCCGGTTTCGTCGCACGAAGTTTCTATGCCGAGCGTGATCATAAGCCGCTGCTAGAAAGAACAAGCGGCTTGTCGCTGCAAGTGAAAAACGCCAAAACTGCCCTCTGAAGTAGCATTGGGTGGCGCATCCAGTAGGCGCACTTCGACCGCCCCACTCTTCATCAAGCTCACTACCGCTAACATAGGCCCCTGGCAGCTTGATTGCACCCAAGCGACGAAGTTGTAATCGTGGCTTTCGTCCAGTTGCAGCGTGCTCAAAGGGTCGGCTAAGGTCGCCTGAGGAACGCGCAATGCCGCATGGCTAAACAGCGCTTGCGGCTTGCAGGGACCGGTGAGCTTGTCGAAGCTGGTCAAATCTCCCGGCACACTTTGCAGGCGCGAAGTGTCGATGTGCAGCTGAAGCTCCAACTGACGTTGAAACCCCTCGCGCACGAAACGGCCGTCGGTGATCTGACCACAGTACGCCGAGCCATCCGTGGTGTCGAAGCGGTCGAGATTATTGCAACCCCACAGAAAAGCGGCCGCGATCATCGCAAAGGCGAGGCGAAACCGCACGGATTGATGTCGAAATTGAGACCTCATGGAGTGGAAGGGCTCTCACCCAGTAGCAGATTTTTCGCACGTTGCCGCACCGCAGGTTCAAGATCGTGTGCCATGGCATATTTGAGCGCTGGTTTGGCCGCTTGTGGGTCGAACGCAAAGAGTGCTTCCAGAGCGGCTTGTCGCACTAGGGCTACCTCGTCGCTCTGGGCCGCGGAGGAGAGCGCGTTCAGCACACGCTGTCTGCTCGCATTGTCCGAAGGCGCTCCGCTGCGATGCCCCAGCGCCCTTGCTGCGCCGACGCGCAGGGCCCAGGAGGAAGAACCGCTGAGCAGGTTGAGCACCGCCGCAGTCGCTTCAGGGTGATCGAGCGTCGTAACCCGATCCAGTGCCAGGGTTTGCACTTGTGGATCGGAATCCGATAGCGCGCGCACAACGCAAGCCTGCGCTGCGGGCTCCTTGCGAGTGCTCAGAAAGTTCAGCGCGGCGGTGCGAACAGCGGGAAGCGGATGATCGAAAAGGTCGGCAATGGCGGGAACAAGGGCGGTTGTGATTTCCTGAATAGCGGGTTGCACTGAAGCCTGCGTGGTGCGTGCCTTCAAGAATTCCAGAACCCGGAGCGCCTCCGTTGAGGAACCATGCAGGGCGAGCATCGCTTGTTGCTCAAGCGCCAGCGAGACGCTTTCCAGCACCGCGGCTTCATCCTTCTCTGAATAAGCGTGAGGGATCAAGCCGTGCAATATTTCATGCACATCCACCGCGCCGGCTGGATCGGCCAACGTCGGCGCGTCAACCGAGCGAGGCTGAGCGCTGTGCGCCACCGCAGCGGCAAGGGCGGCGTGCTGCAGGGCCGTGTCATTGGAGAGCAGCGCCGTTGCGATCAGTTGATCGAGTCCAGGGGTCCGCATTCGCCCGAGGGCGAGCAAGACGGTGGCCTGCACATCGGGGTCGCTCAGCTTAGCCAGCGGGACGAATCGCTCACTGTTCTGTACGGCGCCCAGAGTCGCCAGCGCGTACACCGCTGCGGCGCGTACAATTTGTTCTTCACTGTCGCTGAGGGCAATGCTTTGAAGTGAACTGACCACCGCAGGGTCTCCGGCAAATCCTAACCCTAAAGCGGACAATGCTCGTACACTGCCATTAGAAACCCTCAACAACTGCATGAGAGGGTGAGTGGCGGCGCGCGAGCGAGTTTGAGCCAAGGCCCACACCGCAGCGACGCTCACGGGATCCCCATCGTCCGCCTTGGGTGCCTCGCCGCGGAACAGAAAGGGTCGCAGGTGGGGAACCGCTGCAGCACCCATGAGCGTGCTCGCTGACAGCAACGCGCGTGCGCGCCGCACCGGATCTGCGGCACCGGCGGCATAGGCAAACAAAGCGGGGGCAGCACTGCTGTTGTGCAGCTTCGAAAGCAATTCAATCGCGGTGCGCTGCTGGGATTCGTCACTGTCATTCAGTGCGTCAAGCAACGGCTTCACCGCACGTTGCCCAATGCGCGCTAGCTGTTCCGAAGCCGCCGCATGTTCTCCATCGTTCGGATCGGCATGTGAGAAAAGCGGCAGGCACAAGGCGCCGTAAAGCTCGACCAAAAGCCGCCGGTAAACGACCCGATTGGGGTTGGCCAAAGCTAAGGGCAGAAGATCTTTCTCCAATGATTCTAGGCTGTTATGGCCCATGTTCAGCTGAATGCGCTGGCGCAAAGCGGCGGCCACCAGCTCGTCGTCGGGGCTCAGCGTGGCGACGCGGCCCAGGAGTTGATCGGCCGAGTCGAAATCGCCTCGGTTGATGAGCAATTCGGAGAGTTCCAAGTAGGCGGGAAACAAGCGCTCATTCTTGCCGAGCGCCATTCTGAAGTGTTCAATCGCTTTGTTGGGGTTCTGCCGCCGGCGGTACAGCTCAGCGAGCTTCAGGTGAGAATCCGCGTCGTCCGGCCCCAGCTCGACCACGCGTGTGGCGTATTCCAACGCGCGATCATCCTGATAGAGCTCCCCCGCATATTGAGCCATCCGTTGGTAGTACTCGCGTGCCCGCTGCGGATCGCTGCGAGTCAAGCCCTCCAGCACGGGAATGGCGTCCACCAATTTACGCTGCAACACCAAGACGCGCTCCAAAGAAAGCGCCAATGGACGATCACCGGGCAAGTTGTGCTGCAGAGACCTCAAAGTCTGCTCGGCATCGGCGTAACGACGCAGGCGAATCTGTGCCTCTGCCAGCAGTTGCCCTGCGGGAAGATCGGGCGGCGATTGATGTAAGCGCCTTGCCAAGGGAGCCAGGCGCTGTGACAGATCGCCGCTCAGGCTCCACAGCGTGACAATGTGCTGCCGTGCCTCATGGGCCAGCTGCTCGGAGGAAGCTGGATCGGTGAGCAGGGCTTGCCACACAGTCTGCGCCTCGTCGTATTGTTGACGCCGTGCACTGTTCGGCAAATCGCTAGCTCCGCGCTCCAATGCGCTCGCGTAGGCCTTGCGCAGCGCCGGATCGTTTGGCGCTAGCTTGAGCGCGTGGCGGTAGGCATCGAGGGCGGAGTCGATCTTCTCGTGCTCCAGGTAAACATCCCCCAACGTCTGCCAGGAACGCGCGCTGTTGCCCCCCACCTGCAGCACGCGCTTCCAGGTTTCCTCGGCGCGTTGGTTCTGCCCGGCCTTGAAGTAGCGATTGCCCAGCTCAATGAAGCTATTGGGGTCAACGTGCCCTTCGTGGGTTGCGCGTTCCAGCACATTGAGGGCTCGTTGATCTTCGCCAATGCGTTCATAAAAATCCACCAAGGTTTGCAGCGCGTCGGCATCCCCCGCGCTCCTTGTTTCGAGGGATTGCAGTAAACTCAAGGCTTTATCGCGCTCGCCGCGTTGCAGGCGCGCCTGGGCAAGTTCAAGAACGTACTGCGGATTATTCGGGGCGCTCTGAATCAATCGCTCGTATTCGCTGATAGCTTCGTTCAACCGACCCTGCAATTGCAGTAATTGAATCAGCTTCAGGTGAGTGTTCGCATCCCGCGGCTCGCGCTGTACAACGCGCTGGTAGGCGTGCAACGCCTTGTCGAGCTGCCCGGATTCCTCGTACAAGCTCGCGAGCAAGCGCTCACTGTCGGCATCGGCAGCGCCCTGTTTCTCCAAGCGGGCGATCAATTCTGTCGTGCGATCTGCTGCACGGTACAAGGCAGCACTTTGCATCAGGATTTCGCGCCGTAGTCCGCTGTCGGTGGCCAAAGCGAGCGCTCGTTCGAATGTGTGCAGCGCTTCGTCGTATTTGTGTTCTTTGCCCAGTACGCTCGCCAAGCCGCGCAGGGCCGATGAAAGCGTGCGGTTGTCCCCACTGCTGTGTTCCACCAATTTGCGGAATTCTGCTTCCGCCTGCGCGTCGTTCCCGCGCGCGGCCAGCTCATTGGCAAGCTCGCTCTGAACGAAGAAAGAGCCCTTGGCTTGCGCCACCAACATTTCTTGATAACGGCGCGCCGCGGGCAGATCGTTCAGATCCAAACACAGCCCACGCAGAGTGCGACGGATCTGTTCGATTTGTGTTTCATCCTTGAGCAGGCCCAGGGCCTTTTCGTATTCAGTGCGCGCAGAAGGCAAATCCGCTCGCGCGGTGAACAGGTGCGCGAGTCGGAGAAGCGGCAAGGGGCTTTGTGGCCGCTCG
Organism: Polyangiaceae bacterium; assembly: GCA_035496495.1. Classification (GTDB taxonomy): domain Bacteria; phylum Myxococcota_A; class Polyangia; order Polyangiales; family Polyangiaceae; genus SZUA-265. The sequence goes on along the minus strand of DATJEQ010000138.1, from coordinate 9,659 downwards.
TTGGCAAGGGTCTGGTAACGCGCTATCGCCAAATCGAGTTTGTTCGCTTGTTCGTAAATGGCCGCAAGGGCAAGCCGCGCATTGTAGGCATCCGCGCCGCTCGTTTGGCTGAGCGCTTCGAATTGGGCAATCAGTTGTTGCAAATCGCCGTCGCGCTGGCGGTAGAGTTGCGCCAGGCGCTCGACGGGAAAAGAAGTTTCAGGCTGGGCTAGGGCCAGTGCCGTGTAGCGCTCGATCAATGCGGCGCTGGAGTGGGAGTCCGGCCCCTGTTCGCTTTTGGCTGGGGCTTTACTGGCGCTCGCCGGCCGCCGCGGGGCTGTAGAGACGGGGGCTGACTTGCGCACCCTGCCGCGTGCGCTGAAATCGGCCCAAGCCGGCGGTGCGGCGCTGATCACAGCCAACAGGGCGAAGCCAACGGCAGCACACTTTCGACTCACTGCCCAAGCTTACGCCCGCTTGCACGAGCTGGCCAGTCGCCACGGCGCGGGTCGATATCCACTGCCCCGCCCCTGCCAAGTAATGCTAACAGGCGCCCATGGCCGCAGGCTCTATCGTTCGCGTAGGCTTAATACAGCTGAGTGCTACGGCTGATAAGGCAGAGAATATCGAGCGCACCGTGCGTGGCATCGAGCAGGCAGCGCAAAAGGGCGCCCAATTAATCTGCACCCAGGAACTGTTTGCCACGCACTATTTTTGTCAAACGCACGACATGGCCCATTTCGATTGGGCTGAGCCGTTGGACGGCGCCTGCGCGAGGGCACTGCGCGCGGCGGCGAAGGCGCACGGCGTGTGCATTGTGGGTAGCCTTTTTGAGCGGCGCACCGCGGGCGTCTACCACAACAGCGCGCTGGTGATTGGCCCCGACGGCAATGATCTCGGACTGTACCGCAAGATGCACATTCCGGACGATCCGCAGTTCGAGGAAAAGTATTACTTCACACCGGGCGATACCGGCTTCGTGAGCGTCAACACGCCGCTGGGCAACGTGGGCCCTCTGATCTGCTGGGATCAGTGGTACCCGGAAGCGGCACGCCTGTGCGCTTTGCAGGGCGCGCAAATCCTGGTGTACCCCACGGCGATCGGTTGGCTGCCCAGTGAGAAGAACGAATATGGCGTCGCACAGCTGTCCGCTTGGCAAACGGCGCAGCGCGCGCACGCGATCAGCAACGGGGTCTTCTTGGTGGCGGTCAACCGCGTGGGCTTCGAGCCGGCACCGGCGAAAGAAGGCATTGAGTTCTGGGGCAATTCCTTCGTGGTAGACCCGGGCGGCACGGTGATCGCGCAAGCGGGGTTAGGCGAAGAAATCCTTGTGGTTGACTGCGATCTTTCTTTGATTGAGCGGCAGAGGCGAGATTGGCCGTTCCTGCGTGATCGCCGCATCGATGCTTACACGGGGCTCACCTCGCGCTACTTGGAGAAATAATTCATGGCGCGTCGTTCTTCGCTGGGCTCTTCGTTGGCCGGGACGCCGCGACAACTGGGTTACCGCATGCCGGCGGAATGGGAGCCGCACGCGGCGACATGGCTTGCTTGGCCGCACAATGGGGATGACTGGCCAGGGAAACTGCAAGCGGTAAGTTGGGTCTTCACGGAGATCATCCGCCAATTGACCGTGGGTGAGCGCGTGAACTTGATCATTCCCCAACACAAGCATGAGAAGGCGATAGCCGCCCAGCTTGACCGCGCCCGTATCGACACCAAACAAGTTTCCTTCTTCGCTGCCAAGACAGATCGATCTTGGACTCGGGACTACTTGCCGCAGTTCGTCATTAAGGGGAAAGGGGGCAAGGGCGCCTTGGGGGCGGTCAAGTTCCGTTTCAACGGCTGGGCGCGCTATCCAGATCATAAGCTGGATGATCTAGCGGGTGGGATGGTGGCGGACGGCGCGTCGCAACGCTGGCTGCCCACTGTCGTTGGAAGGCGAGTGGTGCTTGAGGGCGGGTCCATTGACGTCGATGGCCAAGGCACGCTGCTCACCACCGAGCGTTGCCTGCTGGGCAAGCCTTACCAGCGGAATCCAGGATTAAATCGTAATAAAATCGAGCAGTTACTGACTGAGTATCTAGGCGCGCAACACACCATCTGGCTGCCCGATGGCATTGCGGGCGACGACACTTCTGGGCACATCGACGATCTTGCGCGCTTCGTTGCCCCCGGCAAGGTGGTGGTGATTGCGGAGAAGAACAAGCGCGACGCGAACTATAAAGTGCTGGCGAATTGTAAAGCGCGCCTGCAAGCCGCTCGCGACGCTCAAGGACGCAAATTGGAGGTGATCGGCCTGCCCATGCCGGCGCCCCTCTATTTCGGAGCCGATCGCCTGCCCGCGAGCTACGCCAATTTTTACATCGGCAACGAAACGGTGCTTGTGCCCACGTTCAACGATCCGGCTGATCGGGTCGCATTGGGGATTTTGGCGGAGCTCTTCCCAAAGCGCCGCGTGGTGGGGATTCACGCCGTGGAGCTGGTCCTGGGATTGGGCACGATCCACTGCAGCACTCAGCAACAGCCGCTTTAGTGCTCAAAAATTGTGGGCTTTGTGAACGCCGGCCGGGATCTGCTATCTAGCGATCGGTAAGGGAAGTTGGGCTGTGCCGCTGTGCATTGAAATCCACAAGGCTGAGGGCTTTTTGACCTGCCGTTACATTGGGGATGTAACGGATGGAGAGCTGTACGATTCTTGGAAGGCCGCGTACGAGAGCCCAGATTGGGTTCCCGGTATGCCGGAGCTGGCGGATCTGAGCGAGTTGGGTCACGCGAGCGTGACCTTAGCGGGGTTGCAGCGCTTGGCGGAGTTCTGCCGCGCAACCTACGAGCGTCACGGCGTGAGCAAGGTCAAGGTGATCGTCTACGCGCCCCAGCCCGCGGGCTACGGCATTGTTCGCATGTACCAAGCGTTCAGCGAGCTATCGCCCGAAGAAGTCATTGTCACCAAAGATCTGGATCAGGCAAAAGCCCTCGCGCAGCAGGGAACCTGGCCTGTGGTCCCGTCGCGCTGATTGCTACTGCCCCAAGATGTGTGAGAGCTTCTTGGTGAGCGTTTCCACCGTGTACGGCTTTTGAATCACGCCGCACGCCCCCTTGACGGTCAGCAGATTGGGGTCGTTGAAGCTGTAACCCGAGGAGATCAGTACTTTGACTTTGGGGTTAATGCCCTGCAGGGCGGTCAAGATCTCGCTCCCACTCATTTCAGGAAGCACCATGTCGAGCAACACCACATCGATCGAGTCGTGAGCATTCTTGTAGAAGGCAATGGCATCGGCACCGCTCTTGCGCGCAGTGACGCGGCAGCCCAAGCTTTCGAGCAAGCGGCGGACGGTTTCGCGTACCGCGTCTTCGTCGTCCACAACCAGTACATGGGCGCGCAGCGACGTGTAGTGCTCGCTGCCGGGGCGCGGGTGGGCAGGTTCACTTGCCGTTGTTACCGGTAAATACAAGACCACGCGCGTACCGCGACCGACGGCGCTTTCCACAGAAATGGCCCCTGCGTGATTCTTCACCGTTCCGTACACCGCGGCCAGGCCCAAGCCGGTACCTTTGCCGCGCTCCTTGGTGGTGAAGAACGGTTCAAACATGCGGCGCACGGTGTCGGCATCCATTCCCACGCCGGTATCGGTCACGGTCACCCGCACATAGTCACCGGGGTTCCCTTTGAGCATCATCGACGATTGATGGGTGCCGTCGATCTCTTCGTTGTCAGTTTCGATCGTCAACACCCCGCCCGAAGGCATGGCATCGCGAGCGTTGAGGGCAAGATTGAGGATGGCATTTTCCAGTTGTGAAACGTCGCCCACGGTCAGCGGTTGGGCGGCACGCAGCGTACGGGCGACGCTGATCTTCTTGTCGATGCTGTGCTCGATGATCCCGGCCACCTCGTCCACCACGACGTTGAGATCCACTGTGTCGGCGATTGGGTTGGTGGTGCGAGCAAAGGTCAATAGCTTGCGTGTGAGCCCAGCAGAGCGATCGACTGCTTGCATGACCCGTTGTGCCAGCTCGGTGGAGTCAGGGTCGTGTTTCAGGCGTCGAAACAGCAGCTCAACATAGCCCAAGATCGCGGCGAGCTGATTGTTGAAGTCGTGCGCCACACCACCGGCGAGCTGCCCCACGGCGTCCATCTTTTCAGCCTGGCGCAAGCGCGCTTCTGTCTCCTTGCGTTCACGCACGTCGCGCACGAACGCGCAGCTGTACTCTTTGCCTTCGTACTCGAACAGGTTTGCGGAAATCTCGACGGGGATGACCGCGCCGTTCTTGGTGCGGTGGAACGTCTCGAAGGTTCTCTTGCGCGCGCTGCGCAGCCGCTCCCATACCAAGGGCCACACTTCTGCCGATAACTCGGTGTTGATGTTGTACATGCGCTGCCCAATGAGTTCGCTCTTTGGGTAACCGAGCAAATGGCAAGCTGCCTCATTGACGTAGATGATGGTTCCATCCTGGGTCATCCAGTAGGTGGCATCCGCCAAATTATCGAGGGCGAACTGCGTCAAGCGATGCAGCCGCTCACCCTCTAAGCCAACGTCGTCTATCATACCCCCAGAACCCAATCGAGCGATGCTAGCACGGCGCCGGCAGAGGGGGGATTCTGACAGCTAGTGCCGCCAGGGCTTCTTGGGCGATGCGCGGCGCGCATTCACCGCTTGCGCCAAGCTGCGCAGTAAAGGCTCGGTGTCGTCCCAGCTCAGGCAAGCATCGGTGATGCTTTGGCCGTATCGCAGATGGGATTTATCGACCAGCTTCTGATTGCCTTCGATCAAGAAGCTTTCCAGCATTACCCCGATCAAATAGCGTTGTCCTTCACTCAATTGCTCGGCGAGGGAGTGCACCACATCGCGTTGTTTCTTGTGATCTTTCGAGCTGTTGCCGTGACTCGCGTCCACCATCACGCAGGGGCGTAGCCCGGCTTTGAGCAACCCCTGCGCCGTATTTTCGACTTTGTCGGCGTGGTAGTTGGGCCCGTCGCTGCCTCCGCGCAAAATCACGTGGCAATCGGGGTTGCCGGAGGTGGAAACAATGGCGGCCAATCCCTGCTCCGTTACACCCAGGAAATGGTGCGGGTGCGAGCTGGAGAGCACCGCGTCCATCGCGATTTGCGCGTTACCCGTTGTGCCATTCTTGAACCCAATGGGCATGGATAGACCGGAGGCCAGCTCGCGGTGCGTCTGACTCTCGGTGGTGCGTGCACCGATGGCGCCCCAACTGATCAAGCCGGAGATGAACTGCGGCGAGATCGGATCTAAGAATTCCGATGCGCAGGGCATGCCCATTTCCGTCAGATCGCGCAGCAGGCCGCGCGCCGTTCGCAAGCCTTCATTGATGCGGAAGGTGCCGTCCAAGCGCGGGTCGTTGATCAGGCCTTTCCAACCCACAGTGGTGCGCGGCTTTTCGAAGTACACGCGCATGATCACGCACAGATCGCGGTTCAGTTCCTTGCGCAGGGCTTGCAGGCGTTGGGCGTAGTCAATGGCGGCAGCCGGATCATGCACGGAGCAGGGGCCCACCACGACCAACAAGCGATCGTCTTCCCCCGACAAGATACTGGAAACCTCACGCCGCGCGCTATCCACCGTTTCCGCGGCGGCTTCACTTTGCGGCAGCTCTTCTTGCAGCGTAACAGGGGAAAGCAGCGGGTGAACGCTGAGAATTCTTAAATTGGTAGTGACGCGCATTTCACGGCTTTCAAGAGTGCGAGCTTACTTGGGGCGGGTGATCGCACCGTCAGAGGCGGAGCCCACCAGGGCGGAGTACTTGGCGAACACGCCGCGAGTGAAGCGCGGCGTGGGCGGCTTGTAGGCATTCAGCCGTTTGGCGATTTCTTCTGCCGGCAGCTCGAGATCTAAGCGGTTGTTGTCGGTGTCGATGTGGATGATATCGCCGTCGGCCGCTGCGGCGATGGGGCCACCCGCCGCCGCTTCGGGTGCCACGTGGCCCACCATCAGCCCGCGGGTTGCGCCACTGAAACGTCCATCGGTCACCAATGCCACTTCTTCGCCGAGCCCTTGCCCCACGATGGCGGAGGTGACGCCCAACATTTCGCGCATACCGGGGCCGCCTTTGGGCCCTTCATGGCGGATGACCACCACGTCGCCGGCCTTGATCTTGCGCTCTTGAACCGCTGCGAATGCATCTTCCTCGCATTCGAACACGCGCGCTGGGCCCCTGTGAGAGCTGCGCTCATGGCCGGCCATTTTCACCACGGCGCCGTCCGGAGCGAGCGACCCCTTGAGGATCACCAGGCCTCCCGTTTTCTTGAAGGCATTCTCTGCGCTTACGACCACGTCTTGCCCGGCGGTGCTCTGAGCGAGCTGGGCTTCTTGCGCCAGAGTGCGGCCGCTCACCGTGGGGCTGTTGCCATCGATGTAGCCGCCCGCGACCAAGCTCTGAGCGACGAGGCGCGGGCCACCGGCTTTGTACAGATCCACCGCGTTGTATTTCCCGCCCGGCTTCAAGCTGGCGATGATCGGCGTGCGCTTGCTGATGCGATCGAAGTCGTCGATTTGCAGCGGGATATCAAGCTCGCGAGCGAGGGCTAACAGGTGCAGCACGGCGTTGGTTGAGCCGCCTGTGGCAGCCACCGCGGCGATCGCGTTGTCGAATGATTGCCGGTTGATGAACTTGCTGGGACGAAAATCTTCGCGCCACAAATCCATTACGCGTTTGCCCACTTGCATCGCGACATCGCTTTTTCCAGGATCCGTAGCGGGCACACTGCCGCTTTGCATCGCGGCCAGCCCGAAGAATTCCATCGCAAGCGCCATGGTGTTGGCGGTGAACTGTCCGCCGCAGGCACCTGCGCCCGGACACGCCGCGTGCGTGATTTCGTCTAATTCTTTATCGGTGATCTTCTTCGCCGAGTGCTTCCCTACCGCTTCGAACACATCCAAGATTGTGACGTCGACCTCGCGGTGGTGCCCGGGGGCGATCGAGCCGCCGTAAAGCACCATGCTGGGCAGATCCAAACGAAGTAGCGCCATTGCCGCGCCGGGAATGGTTTTATCGCAACCCACAATAGCGACCATCGCGTCGAACATGGCGCCGTGTCCCATCAGCTCGATGGAGTCGGCCACCACTTCGCGGCTGATCAACGAGGCTTTCATGGCCTGCGTGCCCATGGAGACGCCGTCGCTCACGCTGATGGTGTTGAATTCCATCGGGGTGCCGCCCGCCGCCCGCACGCCTTCTTTGACAGCCTTTGCCAGATCGCGGTGGTTGTAGTTGCACGGCATCGTTTCCGTCCAACAATGGGCGATGCCGACGAGCGGCTTCTTCAAATCCTCATCAGTGAAGCCAATGCTGTGCAGCATGGCGCGGGAAGGAGCTCGGTGCGGGCCATCGAGCATGACGGCGCTGCGGCGTTTGGGGGTGGAGGTCATGGGTCGGGCCTTATACCCCGTGAGCGCAGGTTCGTCACATGGGCCAAAACCAAAGGTCATCCGTGCCTTGTCAAGGCGGCTCGCCAGCGCCGCCGATCGGGGTTAGCCTCTCGCGGTGACCGCCAATTTTGGCTTCAATTCGGCCGTGAGGGGTGCCAGTGCTTGAGCAGGGGCGCGCGGTGCGGCGGGTGCTGTGGCTCACCCTGGGGCTCAATCTGGCCGTCGCCGCCGCGAAGATCATTTACGGCATTGCGGTGCACTCGCTATCGATCCGCGCCGACGGTTTCCATTCGCTGACGGATTCGACCAACAACCTGATCGGCATTGCCAGCATTTGGATGGCGACGCAGCCGCCTGACGCAAAGCACCCGTACGGTCACGACAAGTTTGAAATTTTGGCAGCGGGCGGCATTGGAGTGTCCCTGCTCGCAGTGGCGTTCGATGTGGGGCGCGGCGCACTGGAACGCGTGTTCGGCGGCGCACCCCCGCCGCGACTCGACAACATGGCCTTTGTGGTGCTGCTCGGTACGTTGGTCGTCAATGTTGCTGTCGCTCGCTATGAAAAGAAACGGGGCGTGGCGCTACGCAGCCCGCTGCTCACCAGTGACGCCGCGCACACGAGCTCAGATGTATTCGTGACGTTGGGCGTTATTCTCGCCGTGATCTTCGTGCGACTGGGTTACGGCGCGTTCGATCTAGTTGCCGCCGCGGTGGTCGCCGCCTTCATCGCCTTCACCGGGGTGCGTCTAATCCGAGAGAATGCAGGTTACCTGTTGGACACCGCGTTGGTGCCGGAAGAGGCCGTCACCACCCGCGCACTCAAAGTGCCCGGGGTGGCCAGTACCCACAAGATCCGCACGCGCGGCACCCCCAGCTCCATTCACATCGATCTGCACATTCAAGTCGCTCCGCACATGAACGTGGTGCAAGCGCACAAGGTGACGCACTGGGTGATCGACGCCCTCAGCGAAATCCCCGGCGTGGTCGACGTCGTGGTGCATACCGAGCCCGCGCGCCCCGAGCAGACTTACACACCGTTGCCCTGGGACACCGAACCGAAGCCGTAATGTGGCATTAATGCTCGTTGATTCCGCGAGCGATTGTGGGAAGGCTAATTGCCTCGGGAGGAGATCATGGCCAGCGTCAGCACATACCTCAACTTCGCGCGCAGCACGGAAGAAGCATTCCTTTTCTACAAGTCGGTTTTCAAGACCGAATTCGTTGGGGGCCGCATCAGTCGTTTTGGCGAGATCCCAGCGCAGCCCGGAAAACCTCCCATGCCTGAAGCCGATAAGAATCTCGTCATGCACATGGCGCTGCCCATCTTAGGGGGGCACCTGCTGATGGGTTCCGACGCCCCCGAATCCATGGGCTTCACCGTGAAGCCCGGCAACAACAGCTACATCTGCCTGGCGCCCGACACGCGCGCGGAAACCGATCGCTTGTTCATCGCGCTCGCAGAAGGCGGCAAAGTACAAATGCAGCTGCAAGAGATGTTCTGGGGCGATTATTTCGGCACTTTGACCGACCGTTTCGGCGTGCAGTGGATGTTCAATTGCGCAAGTAAGAATTAGCACCCCAAAACCCGCACAAGCGCACCCGGCAACGCATAGCCGTTGCACCGCCCCCCTCTGCCCACTATGTTTCCGCCGCTCGCACGAGTGGCGGAATTGGCAGACGCATTGGATTTAGGTTCCAACGCCGCAAGGCGTGGGGGTTCAAGTCCCTCCTCGTGCACATCAGCGACAACACTGGAGAAGCGTCGGTCACTGGCGCCCGCCATAGACCGGGGGTAAACTGAGGCATGTCCAGTCTGGCAGTTCGCAAAGTGATCGAGCTGGCGTCCGAGCTATCTGATGAGGAGCGCCGCGTCGTCGTCGACGCTATTGCGCCCCGTGAAGTTACGGCCAGCCTCGCCGACGAGTGGGAAGCCGAGATCGCGCGACGTGCAGAACGCGTCAAGGCAGACCCCTTGCACGGTAAGCCAGCTCATGAAGTCTTTGATCGGCTCGACTCGAAGCTCGCCTCTAGATGATTGTTAGGATCGAGCCCGAAGCGGAGGCGGAGCTAGAAGAGGCCGCTGATCGCTACGAGGAGAGCGTTCCTGGGCTTGGCCGCCAGTTCCTCGCCGAGATGCGTCGGCGCACCGATGAAGTCGCGAACGGTCCCCACCGGTTCCCTCCATTCGGCGCAATCGCAGGAGTACGGTGCGCGCATGCAACCGGACGATTTCCGCATCTTGTGGTCTACATGAGGCTTGACGATGTCGTTCACATACTGGCTTACATGCAC
>DATJEQ010000137.1:0-4887 GCA_035496495.1 Polyangiaceae bacterium | reverse complement strand
TTAACCTGGCTCTTTGCAACGCGCAAATCATCGGCCGAGGGTGTTTCGTTTGCACCACGCGGTGAGTGTCGTTGCTGCGTCTGGTTGTCAGAATGCGGGATTCTGGCAACGACTATTCCGGGGTGCGATAGGCCCTTCAAGAGCTGGTGGATCAACATCCAGCCCGCAAAGCTGAGCATGACCAATGAGCGAACGAGCAGCCAGCGTGACGGGCGCGTTGTCGCTTGAGCGAGCGGTGCAGGCGCACGGTTGCCCTGTACGGGGTTGCCCTGTACGGAGTTGACCGGTACGGGCGGTGCTGCCTCTCGTTTGCAGACGATGCACTGCCCCTGGGGCGAAAGGGCAATGTTGTGCTTGCTACAGCGCTGCATGACCCCCTGGTACTCTGGTCAGCGTAGCGACAAACCAGCGCTGTGCAAGCGGTTCCCTTTGCATTCCCATTGGGATTGCTTTTCAATTTCAGCGTCCATGCGCAAAGCGGCTCTGTTTTTTGATTACCCAGCAAGCGATGGGGAGGTGTTCGGGGCGGGGAGGCGTGAGCGGATTGCTCAGTTGGCGAGTTTGCACCCTGAAGTGATCACTGCGAAGAATTTTGCTCAGCAAGCTCCACACCTGCGCGAGGTGGAAGTCATTTTTGCGACCTGGGGCATTCCCCGCTTTGGCGAGGAACATTTCGCGGCGATGCCCAACCTCAAGGCGGTTTTCTATGCGGCGGGCAACGTGAAGAATTTTGCGCAGCCACTTGTCGATCGAGACGTGGTGCTGGTCTCCGCTTGGGCCATCAATGCGATTGCCACGATGCAGCTCGCGCTGTCTCAAGTGCTATTGACGTGTCGCGGTTATTTCCGCTCAGTGCGGCTTTATGCACAGACGCATGAACTGGCGTCAGCCAAGGCATTCCGTCGTACGGGTGCGGCGGGGGAGACAATTGGGTTGATCGGCCTGGGGTGGATCGGGCGACGGCTTGCTGCGGAGTTGAACGCGCTGGGCTTCCGAGTGTTGGCGACCGATCCGTTCTTGACCACTGAGCGCGCGGCTGAATTGGGCGTTGAGAAAGTCGAGGTTGCTGAGTTGTTCGCGCGTTCGTACATCGTGAGCAATCACATTCCGGATTTGCCGAACACCAAGCAGCTATTGGGCGCCGCGCTGTTTTCGTCGATGCGGGAAGGCGCGACCTTCATCAACACCGGCAGGGGAGCGCAGGTTGTGGAAGCGGATCTGGCGGCCGTGCTCGCTGCGCGCCCAGATCTCACCGCGCTCTTAGATGTGACGGACCCCGAGCCGCCCGCGGCGGATTCGCCGCTGTGGAAGCTGCCTAACGTCGTGATCAGCCCTCACATCGGCGGCACCATAGGCGACGAAGTGACGCGCTTAGCCGACGCCGTGATCGAAGAATTCATCGCCTGGGAAACCGGCAAACCCCTGCGCTACCAAGTCACCCGCGAAATCCTTGCAACAATGGGCTGATCGAGAAACGCCACCGCGCCGCTCCATGTAAGGGCGCCCCCCCGTGGGCGCCCTTGCAAAAAGCCGCACTCGGCATCGCCCTTGCAAAGAGCCGCACTCGGAACGAGGCCCTAACGGGCGTCCACGGGGGGACGCCCCGATGGTTAGCTCCACAACCAATACAAACCGAGTGCGCTAATCGCGAGTACGGCTAGGGCGAGTAACGCCACCAGGAAATCACTGGCACCCCAACCGCTGGCGGTGGATCGGGCTCTTTGGGGGCGAGGAGCACGCGCTGGAGCATTGGCGACAGCAACAGGACTTGCGTCGGCTGTGGTTGCTGCCGAGCTGACCTCGCTCATCTCGCTTGCAGAGAGCGCTTCGTCGGGCGCGTGCTCCAGTTCGCGCAGGGCCTCGCGCACCGGATCGGTGTAGTTGAAGACATCGCTTCCAATAGTGAGCGCCGCATCCACGGCCCACACCGTATCTTTCTCGGCTTCGAGCGGTACACCGGCCAACAATGTTCCATTCTTGGAACTGAGGTCACGCACCAGCAATTGATCGGCTCGGCGCACAATCGAGATGTGTCGACGCGAGGCGTCGTTGTCGTCGAGCACTAGGTCGGCCGTGTTCACGCGCCCCAAGATATAGGTGCGTTGAAACTCGGTCAGCAAAAGGGTCTTGCCGCTGTCGGCTCCGGAGATGACTTCGACCACCGGCGCATTCACTTCACCCTGCGACGAGAGCATTTCCCCCACCAAGGCCAATGCGATTTCTTTAGTGGCTTGGGCGCCCTGGGCGGTGGGTGGTTGTGCGGTGATCTGAGTGTCCAATGTGACGCGCCCCAAGCGAATGCGGTCACCGGAATTGAGCACGCGGGGCGCCCCCGGCGACAGCTTCACGGGGCCGACAAATGTGCCATTAGTGCTGCCTTCATCCATCACGATGTAATCGCGGCCGCGTTGACGAATCGAGGCGTGGCGATGGCTCACACTGGGGTCCGGCAGGCGCAAATCGCTGCCTTCACTGCGCCCAATCACCACGCGCGGAGCATCGAAAGTCACTTCCTGGGCAACGCTGGCCGTGGTGGCACGAAAGATCAGCGTGAGGGGCATCGATGAGGGAGCATCATGGCGCGCAAGCCCCATCCGGGGCAAGCCAGCCGTTCGCCCGAAATTTGGCCGAATCGGGCGTCATCCCCTAGGGGAACCTGACGTTATTATGTCGATGAGTACTGATCGAAGAGCAAGTGGGGTCAACCGAGTTCCGGTAGCAACCGTCGTTGAAATCTGCGGGCGCGATGCCCAGGTTCCGGCGTTTGAAGCCGACGCGGTTGAGGTGAGCGGCCGTGGGATGCAGGTGCGCACCGAGTACCTGCCGGAGCTGAACGCGCCTCTGGTGTTGCGCTTCGAGGATCAGGGCCGGGAAGTGGTGGTAGAAGGGGAGGTCGCTTGGCGCAAAGAAGGCGACGAAACCTGCGAATTTGGCATTAAATTCACCGCGCTCGATGGGCGCAGCGTGGAGGTGTTGCGCGAGCTGTGCGCGGCGCCCCAAGCGGAAGAAGAAGCGGAAATCGAGGCTGCACCTCAGGCGCCTGCACCCGTGGCCGCCCCCCAAACAGGCACCGCGGGCAGCCCAGTGAAACTGCACATCGAAGGGCTCAACGCCCCGATGAAAGCCCGAGTTCGCGAGGGCAACGGGAAGCGCGTCCAAGTCGGTTCGAATTTAGAATTCTTAAAGGTGGGCCGCTCGATCGAGGTCGAAGACGTGGATCACGGCGATCGCCGCGACGCTCGTATCGATTCCGTGACGGTTGCGATCGATCCGCAGACCCAGGTGCCCCAGTTGGTGGTCGCGCTGCGCTACGCGGGCGACGTCACCCCGGAACCCAGTGTGGTCGACGCCCCAGAGGCGGACTCCGATCTCGATGAAATGGAAGCAGCCGCCGGTGAGCCGAATTGGGACGAGATGGGTGAGGACGATCCGGATCTGATTCAGCCGCCCAGTGAGGAGGATCTCGCCGACGAAGGCGAATCTGCATTGGCCCATCAGCTCAAGGGGCGCTTTGCCGTTGCCGCCAGTTCAATTGGCCAGATGATGAAGCAGAGCGGCACAAGAGTGGGTGCGCTGAGCGCCAACGCCTCGAAAAACGCAGTGGAGATGGCCAAGGGCTTCGGGCAACAGATCGCTGCATTGCGGGCCAAGCGCTCCCAAATGGCGGCGCGACGCCAGACGGGCCCAGCAGGCGGCGTCAAGGCCGAGCCACGGCGAATGCGTGTGCAGCAGCCCCGCGCCTCCATGGGTGCGGCGCAATCGGTCGCACCGCAATCCGGCCTTCCAGCAAGTCGCAGGATGCAGCAAGCCAGCGCAGCAACCGCCACGCCGCGCTTCGGTGGACCGAAGCTCATGGTCGGCGCTCTGATTTTAATCGCCGGCAGTGTCGGCGCCACGGTGGCGTTGAGTCACAAAGGCAGCGAAAAGAAAGCTGAAGCAACTCCAGCGGTCGAGCCGTATGTGTCGACGCCCGCCACTCAGCCCGCGGGCGCACAACCTGCGGCTGCACTGGGTGAACCGGTGCTGGGTCAACTTGTGCAGAACCAACCTGCGTCGAATCAACTCGGTCAGGGCCAAGCGGGGCCCGCGGGCAATTCTGGCAAGGCAACGGGCGGCCCCGATCAACAGGGTATCGTTGCAGATGTGCCGCTGTTCGGGCCAACGACGTTAGCCACCGCGCGGCCAGAGCCCATGGTGGCGCCGCCGCCCGCAAGCGTGGCCTATGAGGATCAAGCGCCGGATGTGGCATTCGACGATTCGGCCTCTGCGGCGGCAAAAGAGGCCAAAGAAGAGCCCGCCAAGGCTGGACCGGAAGATGTGAAGCCCTGGAGCAAGGGTCGCTTGCATGAGCCCATTGTGCACCGCTTGCGCCTGAATGAGCCCGGCGCAGCGCTCAAGGGTTACGAAAAATCCGATGGCTTCTCGGTTGTGATCCCCGACCGCAAAGTGATGGACAATCCAAAATCCATCGTCAAGCGCGATGACCGCATTCGATCCGTCACCGCCGAACCCTCCAAAGAGGGCGCAGTGATCAAGTTCCACTTCCGAGGTACCGTGCCGACCTACAAGGTGCGCTTGCGCAACGACTACGTCGAGTTCTTCATCAGCTCGCCAGGTAACTGAACTTTGCGGCGGCCCCTGCCTTTTCGCGTGACTTGCGGCAGGATCGTGTGCGGGTTGACGGTCACGTCGAGGCCGTCATTTTCTCCGCGTTTTAGGCGGTGTGAGCCCGCATAGGCGATCATCGCGGCGTTGTCAGTGCAGCACTTGAAAGGGGGTACGACGACGCGAATGCCCAAAGGCGCGGCTTTCTCCTGAGAGCGCGTGCGCAGTTCTTTGTTCGCCGCGACGCCGCCGCCCAGCACGATGGTGTTGATGCGGTGTTTG
>DATJEQ010000136.1:0-4056 GCA_035496495.1 Polyangiaceae bacterium | reverse complement strand
GGTTGATTTGGGGCCGCTGTGAGCTGTTTCGCCCCCTGGTTCCCCTCCCAGGTTGATTTGGGGCCGCTGTGAGCGAAAAATCTAGCAACTGACCGCTAAACTGCGCCGAGTGGGGGGCGTGTGCGATCAGCCCGATCGCTGGGGGCTGGTCCGCGCCTTGACAGAGAATCCATTGTGACTACAATTATGGTTACAAACTACCGAATCGCCTATGCCGAGGGAGTCGAACAGGATCTGGGTGACCTGCAACCCTTTCACCGCAATGTGATCCTGGATGCCATCGATACCCGCCTTCGCCGTGAACCCGCCAAGCCATCCCGGAAACGCAAAATGCTCGCGGGGATCATTCCACAATTCCGAGATGTGCAGCCCGTGTGGCAACTGTCAGTGGGGGAATTTCGCGTTCTCTACGATGTGCAAGTCAACCACCGCAAGGTCGTGGTGCTAGCGGTTCGTCGCAAGCCACCTCACATGACGACCAAGGAGATGCTATGAAAACTGCAGCGCTTCGTGACGTCAAAGCCCGGCTCAGTGAGTACTGTGAACGGGCTCAATACGAGCGCGTGTTGGTGACTAAGCATGGCAAGCCGTTGGCGTTGATGGTTGGGGTGCAGGGGCGCGACCTTGAGGAGCTCCTCACCACCGCCAATCCAGAGTTCTGGCTCCTCGTTGACGAGCGTCGACGACAACCCGAATTGTCGCAGGCCGAGTTGCTCATCCGCTTGGGTCGGAAATCTCGAAAACCGTCTCCAGGCAAGGAAGGCAGAGCGCGTAAGCGTTCGGGCTCCTCGAAGCGCGGTAGATGATCGATCAGGAGAGCCCTCTCCCTGCCCTCTCCCAGGTTGATTTCGCAGCAAGCAAATCGCGCAACTGAGGCCCCAGGTGTGCCGACTGATCGCAAATGCGATCAATCACTGGGTGTCGCCAAGGCTCGCCAAGCACGGCGCTTAGCCGCGGGCGCGAGCGAGGCACGGTAACCGTTGAGTATGTCGTTGTTTTAACTCTGGTTTCTCTGGGGGTGGTGGCGGCTCTGGTGGCAGTCGGGGTGCCGCTGGTGCGCACCTACTCGGCTCAGGTGGCGTGGCTCGTGACGCCCATCCCCTGAAAATCGATGGAGCGCAAAAAAAATCCGCAACTGGGCGCGGTCAGCGACCGAGTGGGGGGGCACAGGGGCAACAACGCCCTGCATTACTCAACGCAAAGGCAATCTCATGATCTCAATCTCAACAATTCAAAATCGCCTCCGTAAACTCGTCGCTGACGATCGCGGCCTTTCAACAGTCGAGTACGTGATTGTTCTCGTTCTCATCGCTGCCGTCGCCATGGGCACATGGCAAAAATTCGGCTCCATGGTGAAAGGAAAGATTGAACACACGACGGACACCTATGACGAAACGGTGACGGCTGAGGAGGGCGAAGGCGACCCGGGTGGCGGGGGCTAATCCTTATCCAGTCCGCCCCTGTGCAGGGACCGCAGGGGCGGACGCTATTTCCCAGGGAGGCGCCATGTACGACGCAGTCGTTTGGAGTCTTGCCCTCAGTGTCAGCGCCATCGCGGCTTACACGGATGCGCGCACCAAAAAGATACCCAATTGGTTAACCGCAGCGGCTTTGGGGGTGATCGTGCCCATCCAACTGCTCAATGGCTGGAGCAATTTGGCTGGCGCGACCGCAGGGCTCGCGATCAGCGCTCTCGTCCCGTTGTGCATGTACTTCGCTTCTCAGGGGAAGGCGCTCGGCGGTGGAGACGTCAAGCTGTTCGCGGTGCTCGGCGCAGCGCTGGGCGCATTCCAAGGGTTGGAGCTGCAGCTGCTCTCCTACGTCGTGCTGCTCTCATTCGCGTTGTGCCAATTGAGCTACCGCGGCAAACTCTTTCGCACGCTGATTGGTTCTGTGAAGCTCCTATTGCGCCCGCTGAGGCGCGGCGAAAAGCAGCCCGTTGAGCCCGAATTACTGACGTCCATGCCGCTCGGACCGGCGATTCTGATCGCGTGCCTCCTGCTCGCGGCCTACCGCCATTTCCCTTGGGTTCAGGCTTTGATCTGAGGACAGCAATCAATGCGACTCCGCAGCCGAAAACATGAGAGAGGCGCCGTTTACGTGGAGTTCTTGCTCGCGTTTGTACCCGTGTTCATATTGTTCCTTGGGGTGGTCCAGCTTTCGTTGGTGAATGCCGCTCAGTTGGTCGTTCGCGAAGCGGCTGCTCGCGCTTGCCGCACTGCGATCGTGATCCTCGACGACGATCCGGCACGACACAATACCGCACGGGGAATGCTCCATGGTCCCCCTGCGCCGGCGGGCTTCTTCGCAAGCATTGCGAATGCGCTGGGCTTCGGTTCGCCCCCCGCGCCGGGGCCGGATGGCTCGCGATTCGCTGCCATTCGCGCTGCCGCATATGTTCCCCTTGCCACCCTCAGCCCACCGACAGGTTGGCTCCTCGGCGCATTGCCCGCCGATGAAACCAACTTGGAGGCTTCGGTTACTGGAACCGCGGAGCGCTACGCGCTCGGTTTCGCTGCATACAACCGCGCGGGCGCGATTGTGACGCTGCGCGAGGCACCCGGATCCGAGGAACTCGCAAACGATCCGATCGCGCCCGATGCAACGCTGACGCTGCACGTCACTTACCTTTACTACTGTGCTGTCCCACTGGTTTCCGGTTTGATGTGTTCGACTCTGCCCAATCTTCTCGGCGGCGACGCGGTCAGGCACGCCCTCGAACGAATGCGTGCCCATCCGCTGGACGCCTCGCAAATAATGCATCAGCTGCAGAGCGACCGCGAGAAAGCACAGCGCCTTGCTCACGAACTGGCCCGCGCCGAAAATCCTGCAGTGCTGGCGCCGCTAATGACGAGTTCCGGGCGCTTTGCCGTGTTGGAAGCGGAGATCAGCCTGCCCAATCAAGGCGCTCGCTACCACGGGGGTTACAATGACTGAGCTGCTTTCCTCCGCATCGCGTTCGCTCGGACGCGATCAGCGTGGGGCTATCATGATCATTGGCGTAGGCATGGGGATCTTCTTGGTTGCAATGCTCTACTACTTAATCGGCATAGGCGAAGCGGTGCTCTACCGCGAGCACCTTCAAGATGCCAGCGATGCGGCTGCTTTGTCATCTGCCCTGATGCACGCGCGTGGAATGAATTACATCGTATTTCTGAACCTAGTGATGGAGGCACTGGTTGCAGTGCTCTTGATCCTCAACGTGATCATGACGCTGCTCAAGATCGCCATTGTGGCGCTCACAGCGGCCGCGCCGTTCACTTTCGGCTCTACTGCGGGTTTAGCGGCTGCGCTCGCCCAGGTGCATCAGACCGTGCACAGTGTTTACCAACCCACGGAGAGCACTGTGATGACTGCGCTTACCACGTTGCACAGCGTCTCAGACGCAGTGAGCAAAGCCGTTCCCGTCGTTGCGACGCTGGGCACCCTGATCGAAGTCAACGCGCATTTGCAAAGGCCCGTCCAATTCGCATTTGTGGTGCCCACACGACTCAGTTTGCCCGTCGAACCCGACAGGTACAGCGTGCTGTGTGAGCGCGCTGCGGGCGACGTAGCGGATTTTGCGATGCAATACATGCCGGAGAAGGCCCGAAGCTTGGTACATGGTGCGGCAACCCGCATTGCAGGCGCCGCTTCCGGGTGGTTGTGTGGCGCAAGCGACGGTCCACCGCCCGAGTATGAAGACGAGCGGCGCTACTGGCATCCATCGCCCGAAGGCTATGAATCCTGTCAACAATCTCCTGAAGCGGCGCTGACTGACGCCGCCGAAGCCGAACGCTGCGAACAACTGCGTGACGAACAACAGCGCAATGCTCCAGATGAGCACGGCGATTGTCCTGCAGACCAAGATTGCACCATCGACGGCCCGTACGAAAAAATGCTCGCCCAGGCGCGCACCCAATGCAAACCGGATCCGAGCAAGGCCTTGGTCGACTTCCGGTGGCAGCAGAAGACCATCTCGGCGAACTACGAATGGACTGGCACCACCTGGATTCTCGCCGATCAGGACGCTGAACCCGGGCGCATCATGCCCTCGGCCGACGAAGGTGCACCGCT
>DATJEQ010000135.1:0-8490 GCA_035496495.1 Polyangiaceae bacterium | reverse complement strand
GAGCACTATGAACCCCAAGAAGATCAGCTGATGTGCAATTCCCGCCGCGGGATATTTGCGCATCTTTTTCTGATAGATCCCGAACGTCCAAACCCGCTTCAGCCGCTCGGCGATGGGCGTCGCGCGATCTTCCGCAGTCGCCCCACCCGTTTGCATCAGCCGCCAACGCCGCGAAGCCGTAACCCCAAAAACCCCAAAACTCACCAACAGCAGCAGAGCCATCGCAATCGGATTCATGGTGCTCCCGGAGGGCTACAATACAACGTCATCGCCTCGTTGATTCAGCAGAAATCGCCCTTAAGTCAACGGGATAGTCCCACCACCCTGCGCTAAATCGCCCCATCGGGGCATGCCGCTGGGCCGCCCGGAGGCGACATGCGTTGTGCTGGTTTTTGCTTGCCTCATATTACACCTTATGGTGTAATATGAGAATGGACGACCTGACGAACGTCTTGACCGCGATTTCTCATCCAACGCGGCGTGCGATCATGGGACAGCTCGCTCAGGGCCCGGCGCGCTTCTTGGATGTGGCGCAGCCTTTTGACACGGCTCTCAACTCCGTAACCAAGCATTTGAAATTGCTGGAGCGCGCTGGCTTGATTCAGCGCGAAAAGCGAGGGCGGGAAGTGCTGATTTCACTGCAGGCTGCGCCGCTGCGTCAGGTGGCGGCGTGGGTGCATGAGTACGAGCGATTTTGGAGCGAAAGGCTCGACCTATTTGAACTCTATTTTGTTCACAAGAAGATGAGCAAAAAACCGAACAAGAAAACAAGGACGCAAAAGGAGAAGAAGCGATGAAGAAACCTGCGACCATCGAAATCAAACTGGAACGGACGATCCCCGCGCCGCCAAGCGAAGTTTACGCTGCATGGCTGAACCGCAAAATCCCGGGCACCCCTTGGAATGAAAGCGCCGAATTGATCCTCAATCCGAAAGTGAACGGGTTCTTCTATTGGCGCATGCACAAAACGCCGCATTATGGCCGCTTTACCCAAATGAAGCGCGGCGCTCTCATCCAGCACACCTGGATGTCACCCTACACTCAGGGGCAGGAAACGACGGTCACCGTGACCTTCAAGAAAGCGGGCGACGAGACCCTGATGACCCTGGTGCATGCCGATCTGCCGAACAACGCCGATGGGCGAGCACACGAAAAAGGCTGGACCTATTTCTTGGATCGCTTCCCCAAGCAATTTGGCAAAACGGCGCGAAAGAAGAAGTAGCTAGCGCTCAATTTGCGAATTGATCACCTGCATGGGATCGTGCGCGAGCACGTAGAAACCGGGTAAATCTGGGGTTTCGAAGGTGCCGCGGGGGTTGTTGCGGGTGATCGAGTCTTCGATGGTGATCGAGCCGCTGCGGTCGTTGCTGACGAAGAAGACGGCGCTGCCGCCTTCGTTCGCGGTGTTGTTTTCCAAGAGACTGCTCTTGATATCGAGCACGATTTCGTTGCCGTCGTTGTAGATGGCGCCGCCATTGCCACCTTGGCCGTCGTTTGCGCCGTGACCGACGGCGGTGTTCTCGGACAACACCGAATTTAGGATATTCCAAGATACCCCAATGCTGCTGAGCGCACCGCCGTTCGCGCACGAGTTACCAAATCCGGGCGCGCCGCCGAAGGTGCTGCCCACAACCCATACCGGGCGATTGGGCCCGGCGCCGGGATCCACGAGATAATCGAGCTTGCGGATCGCGCCGCCACCGAGATCCGATCCTAAATCGTCGCACACGTTGTTGAAGAAGCGACAATTGACGACCTTCAGGCTGCCGCCCTGCGCGTGGATGGCGCCGCCGCCTGCTCCGTTGGTGTTGCCTTCGGGAATTCCTTTGGCGCTGCCATCAATGAAGGTGAGATTCTGCACCACCAGCTGCACACCGGGGTTCGTGTTGCAATCCCCAGGCCCCGGCGGGTAAACCTGCGCCTGGTCGCAGGTCGACATGTAGAGAATGCGTGTGGTGCCCCCGCCGCTCAAGATCACCTTGTTGCCGCCATCGATGACCAGCTTGGTTCCCTTATCGTTGAACACTTTCGCGGTCTCCGTGAGCACAATCGTCGCCGGATCGGGGCCACAATCGAAGGTGATGATGCCGCCTTGCGCCACCGCGTCCACGAAATCGCTCCCGGTGCAGCTCGCCGGCGTGCCGGTGCCGATCACCGTGGTCGGATTGGAAACGTCCTCCGCCATCGCTTCAGCGGGAATCGTTGCATTGCCCTGCGCATAACCCGCAGCCGGCCCATCTTGTGGCAGGCTGGCTGTTGTTCCCGCGCTGCCGATTGGTTCCGCGCTGTTTGAGCCAGCACTGCCGCTTGAGCTGCCACTGCTCGAACCAGCATTGCTCGATGGACCGCCGTGATTGCCGGCGTTAGCGCTCGCTCCCCCGCTGCCCTGATCTGCCGCACCGCCGGAGCCGCAGCCCATCGCCGCCAACGGGAGCGACACCATCAGCGCAGCGACCTGCCGCATCATCGAACCCAGCATTCGCGCCCTCTGCGCTCTATTGAGCAGCCGGTGGGGATCGGCGGATCTGAACCAATTGCGTTTGGATCTGCTTGGCGTTGTCGTCCGACACCAAATCGCTGTGGCACACGGCGCGTTCGCCATTGCCCGCTCCCACCGCTTTGCGTGTCTTGTGTGCCAGATGGTGGATTTCTTCCTGCGACAATACACCGCGCTTGCTCAAGATTTCCTGCTGCTCGGCGGTGAGCGCCGGGCTCTTCACCGCTGCGCCGCGCTCGAATCCTTCGGCTTTGCCGGAAGCGAATTCCACGATTTCCTTCGAGATGCGCACCGAGCACCAATCGTGCCCACACATTGCGCAGAAATCCGTGTCCACATCTAAGTCTTCGTCGTGGAACGCGCGCGCCGTATCCGAATCGAACGCCAGCTCGAATTGTTTTTCCCAATTGAGCGCCGCGCGCGCCTTGGTCAGCGAATCGTCCCAATCGCGCGCCGCGGGAATACCCAATGCCACGTCGGCCGCGTGCGCTGCGATCTTGTAAGCCACGCACCCCTGCTTCACATCGTCGCGCTTGGGCAGCCCTAAATGCTCTTTCGGGGTCACATAACAGAGCATTGCCGCGCCGTGGTAGGCGGCGGCCGTCGCCCCAATGCAGCTCGTGATGTGATCGTACCCCGGGAACACATCCGTCACCAGCGGCCCCAGCACGTAGAATGGCGCGCCGTGGCACAGTTGCCGTTGCAATTTCATATTGTATTCAATTTGATCGAACGGCACATGGCCCGGACCCTCGACCATCACCTGGCAGCCCTTCTTCCAGGCGCGCTCGGTCAACTCACCCAAGGTCTGCAGCTCCGCCAGCTGCGCCGCGTCCGTCGCATCCGCAAGGCCCCCGGGGCGCAACCCGTCGCCCAGTGAGAACGACACGTCGTACTCCCGCATAATGTCGCAGATCTCGTCGAAGTGCGTGTACATCGGGTTCTGCTAGTTGTGCACCAGCATCCATTTCGCCAGCAACGACCCGCCGCGACTCACGATGCCGATCAAGCGCCGCTGCACCAGCGGCAAGTGCTCCATCAATACACCCGCGTGGATCGTAAAATAGTCCACTCCTTGCTGCGCTTGCTTGAGCAGGCCGTCCATGATCACCGTTTCGGTCAGATCTTCGATCTTGCGCCCAATGATCATCGAATAGATAGGCACCGTGCCGATGGGCACTTTGGCGTTGGCAATGATCGCCTCGCGGCAGCGATCCAAATCCCCACCGGTGGAAAGATCCATCACCGTGTCTGCGCCCCAGCGCTCAGCCCAAGCGAGCTTCTCGACTTCTTCTTGGGTGCCGGAAGCAACGGGTGAGGCCCCCATGTTCGCGTTGACCTTGGTGAGGCTGGCGCGCCCAATGCACATCGGGTCAAGCGCGTGCTGCAAGTGCACCACGTTTGCCGGAATGATCATGCGCCCCTCGGCGATCTCCACCCGCACCTGCTCAGCCGTCAAATGCCGCTCACGCTCAGCGACGCGCTGCATCTGCGGCGTGACCACTCCAAGCCGCGCAAATTCGAGTTGCGTCTTCGGTTCGAATCTGGCTGGGGCCTGGCAACGGTCAGCCGTCTTACTCCACCCCGAGGGGAGAAAATCCCAAGCCGTCCTGTCGCTTGGCTGCGGCATGCCCGGCGAATCCGGCGATGAGAAACTCAGCGCGCGCCCCACCTCCGCCTTATGCGCGAACGAACCGGGGTTCGTCCCCTGCGCCTCGCTCGAGGGGTTGAACGCACCGCGCAGTGGCAACTTGTACCGTGACATTGCGCGAGCATAGCGCTCGCTTTCCGCGCGCGACAGGCCCAACACCGCCAGGGCCTAAATCAGCAGATATATTGGAGAACTTCTCAAATTCCGGGAATGGGGAGTCCATCCGGTGCGTTTGGAGTGCGGCCCGCTGTTAGCGCTACCCCTCCACGCTCTGCATGAGGTAGAGCATGCGGGGTTTTTGCCCCACTAGGAGATCGCCTTGTCGCTACCCACTGTAACCTGGGACGTTGATCCGGTTCTGTTCCATTACCCCAGTTGGCTGCCGCTACCGGGCGATGGCCTGCGTTACTACAGCTTGCTGTACGTGATGGTGTTCTTGGGCGGCTACAAGCTGCTCGATTGGCAAATCCGTCGCGCGGGGGGCCATGAGGACGACGCCAATGACTTCGTGCTCTATGGCGTGATCGCGGTGCTCGCCGGGGCACGATTTGGGCACGTGTTCTTTTACGAATGGGATCGCTTCGTTGAAAAGTTCCCGACCGATCCGTTCTGGGTGTTCAAGATTTGGCAGGGCGGTTTAGCCAGTCACGGCGCAACGATCGGCCTGCTGTTCGCCATGTGGCTGTTCACCAAGCGGCGCCACCAGTCGTTCATCGAGGGTTGTGATCGATTTTCATTCTCGGCCGCTTTGGGTTCCACCCTGATCCGCATTGGTAATTTGTTCAATTCAGAGATCGTAGGCAAGCTCACCGACCAGACCTGGGGCTTTCGCTTCCCGCGCTATGATCGCGGGGAAGATCCGATCCCGCTGCGCCACCCCAGCCAGTTGTACGAAATGACGCTGGGCCTCACCGTGATGGCGAGCCTGTACTTTGCTGATCGCGCGCTGGGTAAAGAGAGAAGGCCGCGCGGAGCATTGATTTCCATCTTCTTCGTTGTCTATTTTACGGGTCGCTTCATCGTCGAATTCTTCAAGGAGAATCAGTCGGATTTCGAAAAGAATCTGCCGCTCACCATGGGCCAGTTGCTGAGCATCATCCCCATCTTGGCGGGCATCATTGGATTGGTAATCAGCCTGAAGAAGAAAATCCCCGCGCACTGGAATGTCCCCGGCCAGAATCCGCCGGATCAAGGCAGCAGCGGCGGCGAGCCGCACGCATCCGCGCCAACGACAGATTCCGACGTCGACGAAGTCTTGGCCGGTCGCTGATTCCAGGGCGACCACGGGGGGTCGCCCCGACGATGTGTCGATCAAGTCGCGGCTAATACGTCTGCGATTGTGTAGCGTCCGGGCTTCTTGCCCACGAGGAAACGCGCTGCGGTGAGTGCGCCATGGGCGAACAGATCGCGATTGCTCGCGCGGTGCGTGAGCTCAATGCGCTCGCCGTTGCCCAACAGAAAGACCGTGTGATCGCCGACCACATCACCACCGCGCAGCGCCATCACGCCCACTTCCTCCGTGGTGCGAGCGCCAGCGTCCCCTTCGCGCCCAAAATTGTACAGGCTGGCGGGCCTCACTTCGCGGATGGCATCTGCCAAGCGCAGTGCGGTACCGCTCGGCGCGTCGACCTTCTTGCGGTGGTGAATTTCCAGCACTTCCGCGTCAAAACTGGGGCCGAGTCGCGTCAGCGCTTGCGCCACCAATTCCGCCAAGACCTGCACACCTAGGCTCATGTTGCGCGCCCACAGCACCGGCACCTTGGTGGCCGCTTTATCGAGCGCGGCGAGCGCAGCATCGTCGAGATTGGTGGTTCCCGTGACCAACGCCACGCCGTTCTTCGCTGCCAGTGCGGCCAGTTGTGCCACCGCAGGCGCCAGGGAAAAATCGATCACGACATCGGCGCCCAACAACGCGGACGAAACATCGGCGCCCACCACCACACCGAGGTTACCCACACCGGCGAGCGATCCGAGATCCTTGCCTTGATCCTCGTCGTCGGCGCGCGCCACTGCGCCCACGATCTGTACATTGCCGGCAGCGTGGCTCAAGCGCGCTACGGTACGCCCCATGCGCCCGGTGGCGCCATGAATTGCAAGCTTCATTGTCCCTCGAATGCGCGCACCGCGGAGAGCGCGGTGTTGCGTTCTTCATCAGTGGCCAAAACCAGAGGCAGACGCACCGTGGGCTGGATCAAGCCACGCGCGTGCAGCACAGCTTTCACCGGAACTGGGCTCGGTGCGCAGAACATCGCGCAGTGCACCGGCAGCAGGCGCGCATGCACAACCAGCGCTTCGGCTTGCTTGCCCGCAGCGTGCAGGGCCACAACCTGGGCGACGGCGTCCGGTAACACATTCGACGTCACGCTGATCACGCCGGTGGCGCCAATTCCCATGAGCGGCGCGGTCAACGCATCGTCGCCCGACAGTACCGCAATGCGCCCCTTGGCCTGTGCCAACAATTCTTGGCAGAAGTGCACGTTGTTACTCGCGTCTTTGATCGCCACCACATTGGCGCAGGCGTCCAAGATCTGCAGCGTTGTTTCCACGCTGAGCGACACTGCAGTGCGCTTGGGCACATTGTACAACACCACCGGCACATCGACGGCCTTGCTCACCGCGCGCACGTGCTCAAACAGCCCGCGCTGATTGGGGCGATTGTAATACGGCATCACCACCATCACCGCGTCGGCTCCCGCTTCTACCGCGGCCTTCGCGAGTGAGACGGCTTTGTTCGTCGAATTCGAGCCTACGCCGGCGAGAACGCTGGCCTTGCCGCGGACGGCACGTGCAGTCGCTTGGATCACCTCGACCTGCTCTTGATCGCTGAGCGTCGGGGCCTCGCCGGTAGTGCCGCAAGGCACAATGCCGCCGATCTTCCCGGCCAGCTGCGCCGCGAGCAGCCGCTCGAAAGCGGGCCAATCCACAGCGGAGCCGTCCGCGGTGAAGGGGGTGACGATGGCCGTGAAGGCTCCTGCGGCCTTGAACTGGGACATGGCTGGGAGCTTTTCCCGCGTTCGGGTGCGAAAGGCAAGCCGCTAGCCGCGAAAAGCCTGCAAAGCACCAGCGCTTTTCCCGATTCATGCGCGAAAATGATACGAGTGCGCGCCCGTGGACGCCCCGCAATCCGTGCTTTCGCCCAGGGCCGCGCTGCGCGGTTTCTACTTCGTATTTCTGGCGTCGCTGGGGGTGTACCTGCCCTATTTCCCAGCCTGGCTGCGCGCGCGCGGTTTCAGTGGCCTTGAAATGAGCCTGATCATCGCCCTGACGCCGGCAATGACGATCATCGCGCCGCCATGCATCGGCGTGATCGCGGATCTGTTCTCGCTGCGCGGCACATTGTTGCGCTGGCTGAGTATTGCTTCATGGATCGCCTTTTCAGCGTTGGCGCTGCACAGCATGCAGGCCGATTACACAACCTTCCCGTTCGTGTTCGGCAGTGTGTTGTGTTTCGCGCTGTTCCGCTCCCCCATCGGCATGTTGGCGGATGTGATCACGTTGGAAGAAGGGTCGAGTTATGGGCGCACGCGCTTGTGGGGTTCACTGGGGTTTTTGGTCACCGCGTTGATCGCGGGCCGGCTGCTTCCTTCACCAGGATCCTATTGGGTGCCGCTCAGCACGTGGTTGCTGCTCACGTTCACGGTGCTGGCGAGCTTCGTTGTGCCCGCCAAAGGAACGCTACCCCCGAGCCCCGCCGCGGACGACGCCAAGTGGTTGATCCGTGGGCGACCATTTCAATTCCTGTTGCTCTCGGCGTTCTTCACCCAAGCGTCGCACTCCGCTTATGATCTGTGTTGCGGCCTCCTCTTTCAGGATTTAGGTGGGGGCAGTTTCTTTGTGGGGGTGGCTTGGGGCATCGCGGTTGCCGCCGAAATCGCCATGTTGTTCTACAGCCCGGTGTTGTTGTCGCACTCCAGCGCGTTGAAGCTGCGCGGGCTCGCATTCGCCGGCACAGTGGTGCGCTGGCTGCTGATGGCCACGGTGAAATCACTCCCAGTGTTGCTGGTCTTGCAAACACTGCACGGCATCAGTTTCGCGTTGATGTGGGCCAGTTCGATCGCGTTGGTCAAAGAACTTTCCAGCGCGCGCACGCTGGGCACCGCTCAAGGGCTTTTTGTTGCCTCAGCCGCTGGCGGCAGTGTTGTGGGAATGCTCATTTGGGGCCCGCTCTATCGAGCCAGCGGCGGAACGTTGGTATTCGTCTGTGCAGCGCTCGCCGCGGCAATTGCGCTGCTCATCAATACGTTCACGCCAGTGAGCAACCTCGGGCATTCCACTCCCAGCCGAAACGGGCCTCTGAGTTAACGCAGTCGAACGATATACCTCGAAAAGCGGCGTTTGACGG
>DATJEQ010000134.1:0-7144 GCA_035496495.1 Polyangiaceae bacterium | reverse complement strand
AACCGTCGACATGGGTGCTGCTATGTTCGACGATTCTCCGCTTGCCACCATGGGCGATATCGACGGCGACGGGGATACGGATTTCGCCATGTGCACGCATTTCGGTGGGCGCGCCGCCTGGGTGGAAAACGTGGATGGCCTGGGCAACACGTGGACCTTCCACATCCTGGCCATGGGCACGAACCAGCTGCATTCGATTTTCGCGCTGGATTTCGACAACGACGGCGATCTCGACGTGATGAGTATCGAAAACGCCGGCAACGCCTACGTTTGGGAAAATACCGATGGCATGGGGACTTTCACGGAACACACCGTGGCCAGCAATGCGCGCGGCCACGACGCTCGCGTGGGCGACGTCGACTGTGACGGGGATCTAGATGTCGCGGGTAAGCCCTGGGATGGCACCATCGATCATGTCTACCTACAGAACATGACCGTGGAAAACGGTGGCCCCGCGCTGTTTCAGCGCCCCGCTGGCGAAATCTGGCACCCCACGCAGCAGCGCATGTTCTGTGGCTTGGTGCTAGAGCCGTAGGGGCGAGGCATGCCTCGCCCGCTGCAGATTTGCCAGATGATCCTACGAGGTGCGCATCGCCTTGCTGCACTCGCTGCGAGTGCGGCATTGTTGTGTGCCTGCTCGCACGCAAAGACCGACGCGCCCGCAACGCACGACAACAGCAATCACGACGCAGCGGCGGAAGCGGGAGCCGATGACTGCGTGGCGCAATACGGCGCCCTCAGCGCGGGGCACCGCGAAACAGCAGTCGGTGGGGGATTCTCAATCCTGCTCACGAAGCTCACCCCTCAATCCCCGCAACTGGGCGATAATACCTGGGATTTCACGCTAACTGACGCCAGTGACGATCCTCTGCCCGGCGTGATTGTGCGCTTATCTGCCTGGATGCCTGCGCACGCCCACGGCTCACTCAAGACGGTCATCGTCGATGATTTGGGCACTGGGCATTACCACGCCGCGCCCGTCAATTTTCACATGCCGGGCCGGTGGGATGTCACCGTCACCGTCGAGTTGCCCACGGGCGACGATCACGTGACGTTGATCACCTGCGTTGCCCCCTGATCCTCATGGCACTTGACCCCCGCACAGTGCTCGGTGCTCTCACCCTAATCCTCTCGCCGGGCTGCACCGCACATTCGGCTTCAACCAATGAGCCTACGCCCGGAGCAGACGCCGGGCAGCGCACCCTCACGCGCGAAGAATTGATGAATCCCGAAACCTGCCGCGGGTGTCACCCTCAGCATTACCAAGAGTGGCGCGGCAGCATGCACGCGTACGCCAGCACCGATCCAGTATTTCATGCGATGAACCGGCGCGGGCAAACGGAAACCAATGGCGCATTGGGCGATTTCTGCGTGCGTTGTCACGCTCCGCTCGCGGTCAACCTGGGATTGACGCAGGACGGCCTGGATCTGCCGAGTGTGCCTGCGTACGCGCAGGGAGTCGGCTGTTATTTCTGTCACAGCGCCAGCCACGTTGGTGCGCTTTCGAACAACGCCATCACGCTCAGCAATGACGCAGTGTTCAAAGGCGGTATTTTCGATCCAGCCTCCAATCTTGCGCACCGTTCGGCGGGTTCTTCGATCCACGCATCGTCGAATTTGGACAGCGCGAAATTGTGTGGCGCTTGCCACGACGTGCTGACGCCCGCCGGTGTCCACTTAGAGCGCACCTACGCCGAGTGGCACAATTCGATCTTCGGGCCCACACCGGGTGGCGTTGCTGCAGCCACTCACGACGGGCAACTCAGTTGCGGCGGCTGCCATATGCCGACATCAATAGGTTCCGCGGCACCTGGGGTGGATCGCAACTTACCTCAGCGCACGCTGCACGATCACCGCTTCCCCGCGGTGGATGTCGCTCTCGTGGGCGCCGGCTCCTCTGGGGTCAACGAAGGCAGCGTTGCTGATGCCAGCGTCAATGACGCCAGCCGTGACGGGCTTATCAACCTCGATCCCGCGGCAGCGGATCAGCGCGCGCGCGTGCAGGCCCTACTCGACACCTCACTGGGCATCGAGATCTGTACCCAAGCCCTCAGCGGCCAGAATTCGGCGGTGTTCGTGACCTTGGAGAATTCAGCTGCCGGGCATCGCTGGCCGAGCGGCGCTTCGCAGGATCGGCGAATGTGGGTTGAAGTCCGCGCGTACGCCCAAGGCGAGACTGCTCCATTTTATAGCAGTGGGGTCGCGTTGCCTCAAAATGCCGATCCCACTAGCGACCCTGATCGTTGGACCGTGAGCGATCGCATGCTTGATGATGACGGCAACAGCGTGCACATGTTCTGGCAAGCGCGACAGATTGAAGAGCATACGTTGCCAGCACCGGTAACGCGCGATCCGGCTGCGCGCGATTTCTTGATCACCCATGTCACGCGGCGTTTTCCGCTCGATCCGACTACCACGCTGCCCCAACAACCGAGTCGCGTCAGCGTGTTGGTGCGCTTGCAGCCCATCGCGGGCGAAGTGTTGGAAGAGCTGCAGCTCGGCGGCTATCTGGCCCCCAGCGTGGTGCAGTCGATGCCCATTTTCGAATTGATCCCCAATAGACACCTAGCGGATCACCCTACCCTCTCACGGCTTGCCCAAGTGAGCTTTGAGTGGGGCCCAGAAACGCTGGCGTACGCCGGTTTCACGCAACGTACCTTGAACGACGAAGCATTCCCCAAGCGCTGCGTGAGTTTGGCTGCGCCGCGCTGATGGCTTTGCGCATTGTCACGGTTCGACCCTAGGGGCTGGGCCCACGCGGGGTGTCGCGGCTCGGTTGCCTCATCCCCGGCCCTTCTCCGCTTGCGGAGAAGGGAGCTCGGGGTACGGGAGGTGGGCGGTGATTTCGCGCAGGACGGCGTTCAAGTCATTGAAGATATGCTCATTTCTGAAGCGCAGAACGATCATACCGTGGGCACGCATGACACGGTCTCGCTGCGCGTCGCGTTCGCGCTGACCCGGAGTATCATGCCAGGAGCCATCGCATTCCACGACGAGCCTGGCTTCCGCGCAGTAGAAGTCGCAAATGTAGTTGCAGAACCGATGCTGCCGACGGAATTTCGCGTTCGCCAATTGTCGCCCCCGCAGGGCCTTCCAAAGCACAGTTTCTGCGCGCGTTTGGCGCCTACGCAATTCTCTTGCCCTTTGCACAAAGAGGTTCGGCGCGGTGCTTCCAATGGCCATGTTCGACCATCGGCACGTCATTGGGCTCAGTTGCGAGACTTCTCCCGTTTCGGCTTTAGGGGCTGGGCCCACGTGGGGTGTCACGGCTCGGTTCCTCATCCCCGACCCTTCTCCGCTCGCGGAGAAGGGAGACTTGAAGCACTTCGTTGCTCCCTCTCCCCCGAGGGGAGAGGGTCGGGGTGAGGGATTTTCGCGATTACCCAGTGACGAGCTTCTGCAGGCGCGTTCCGGCTTCGAGCAGGGTTTCGTCGCGTTTCGGATAACAGAACCGGAGCATGCGAGAAGCTTCAGGATCGCCTTTTCGATAAAAGCTGGAAGCCGGCACGGTGGCGACGCCGATATGTTCGATCAAGTAACGACAGAATTCGACGTCGTCGATCGCACGCGCGGCGTTCGTTAGCTGTGGGTATTCGCACATGACGTAGTAAGCCCCGTTCGGCACGTACGGCTTAAAACCGGCACTGCGCAAGAACGGCAATAAGAGGTCACGGCGGCGTTCATACTCGCCACCCAAAGAATCAAAGTACTCCTGAGGCATTGCGAGCGCCGTGGCCGCCGCTTCCTGCAATGGCGCAGGTGCACCCACGGTCATGAAATCGTGCACCTTGCGGATCGCGGCACTGATCTCAGGCGGCGCAATGGCGTAACCAAGCCGCCAACCCGTGATGCTGAAGGTCTTGCTCAGCCCCGAGATCATCACCGTACGCTCGCGCAGCCCCGGCAAGGTAACCGGATAGACGTGCTCATGCCCCGCGTACACGATGTGCTCGTAGATTTCATCGGTGTAGATCAGCGCGTCGAATTCGCTGGCCAGGTTTCCAATGAACTCTAACTCTTGCCGTGTGAATACTTTGCCTGTCGGGTTGTGCGGCGTGTTGATGATGATCCCCCGAGTACGAGGCGAGAATGCACGACGTAGTTCGTCCCGATCGAAGTTCCAATCCGGTGCGCGAAGCTTCACATAGACTGGAACTGCCCCCGATAAAATGGCGTCGGGCCCATAGTTTTCGTACCAGGGCTCAAACACGATCACCTCGTCGCCCTCATCCACCGTGGCGAGTAGCGCGCTCAACATTGCTTCCGTCGAGCCACAGCACACGGTCAGCTCGCGCTCTGGATCAAAGTCGAGACCAGTCGTACGCTGGAGCTTCTTGGCGAGCGCATCCCGGAAACTCTTCGCCCCCCAAGTGATCGCGTACTGATTCTTGTTGGCGTCAATCGCCGCTTTGGCCGCAGACTTCAATTCCTCTGGCGCTGGGAAATCGGGGAAGCCCTGGGCCAAGTTGACGGCGTTGTGACTTTGCGCAAGCCGCGTCATTTCCCGAATCACGGACTCAGTGAAGGAGGCCGCCTTGCGCGACACTTTGGATCGGGCGGTCATACTGTTCGGCGCGATTCAGCATTGCCGCGAGTAATCAATACGTCAAGCAACCGCAACGGCGCACCACCAAGCCCCGGCGCGCAAGACCCACCTTCTGAAACAATTCATGGAATTTCCCCCCTAATACGGGCAAGCATAGCGTGGGCCAGAGCATGAGGGTAAGCTCGGCCGGGGCGCCGCGCGATTGTCAAAAACATGAAGTACTCGTTCACTCATACGCCCTCGTTCCTTGCAGTGTTGAGCCTGGCGGTGGGTACTGGGTGTTCCGGCGGCGGTGGGAAGCATGGCGCCCAGCAGACAGATCAGGATGCTAACGCGGCACTGCTTGATGCATCCTCAGGGGGCGGAGGGACGCACGACGGAGGACATCCACACGCAGCGGGTGGAGCCGCCGGCGCAATGATGACACCGGTGGATGCAGCAACTGATAGCCAGGCGACTGATAGTTCCCTGGGCGGCGATGCGACTGATTACGACGGTGGCATTCCGGCAGAACCAACAGACAGCGCCGCACTCCATGACGGCGCGGCAAATGACGACGCAAGCACACTGTCAGATGCCGGATCCACTGATGCCAACTTGGATTCGGGTCCCCTGTGCAGCATGAGTGATGTCCCCCACCCCAATGACGGCATTTCGGAGGCGGCGGGTCTGGGTGGCTGCCCGTCGGGCATGGCTCTGGTGGATGCGTTCTGCATAGATCGCTATGAGGCCTCGTTGATGGTGGGAGCGGACAGCGGAACTGGATCCTGGTCGCCATTCTTCTCTCCGGGCACCACCGCTGTGCTCGCCATCTCTGCAGTGGGAGCAATACCCCAAGCGTACATCACCCAAGTCCAAGCTAAAGTTGCCTGTGCCGCAGCGGGCAAGCGCCTGTGCACGAACGCGGAGTGGCTACGAGCATGCCAAACCACCAGTAACAACACGTATCCGTACGGCAGCGCTCGACAAGATGGTGTGTGCAACGACGCACGGGCGACGAACCCGCTCGTTGACTATTACGGGACCACCGACCCTTCCATCTACGCCCACACCGACAACCCTTGCTTGGATCAGCTGGCCGACACTGTGGAGCCAACTGGATCGCTGACGGGCTGCGTCACAAGCGAGGGGATCTATGATCTGATGGGCAACTTGGCGGAATGGACCGCCGATCCCAATGGCACTCTGCTCGGTGGCTCTTACATGGACACCACGATCAACGGCGACGGATGCCTGAATAGCATCACCGCGCACGCCACCACGTATTTCGACTACCTCACTGGTTTTCGCTGCTGCGCAAATCCGTAATCGCGTTGTGTATTTCTATCGGCTAAGAAAGAGTGCCGCGAACCGGGCAACAATCACGGGACTCTACGGAACGCCCCCGCGCGCTCGCAATGGGCTCAGCGGGCGTGGCGCTCAACGCACACAGCGGACACGGGATGTGACGCCTACAACATCGTGATAGCTTGAGTACCCATCGTTGAAGGAGACGTACCATCCGTAACCGGCTGTGCCGACATGCGCCGAAGACGACCAGAACGCCTCCACGGGCGTACTGGGAAAGGTCGTTGCGTCAGTGGCAGGATTGACCTGTGTTGGGTCCACCAGCGTGAGCAGCTCCGATATCTTCGGCAAGCGCCACCCAGTGCCGGCTAGCGAAAGCGCCGAGCAGTACGCAACCGCCCCAGCCTGCGTGCACGTTGTGCCGGAGCAACCTGTGGCCGCAGGGGCGGATGGCACCGCCTGCTGCCAGGTGAGCCCAGTGCGCGTGTCCAATACAGTTCCGTCAGCGTTGTCCGTGTAACGTCCAGGCGGGGCGCCCCCGCTACCGGACGATGCGCTAACCGGAGCGTCAGAACGCACGCACCGAACTCGGCCCGAGCTGGGCCCGCCCGGGCCGTTGGTGGCGCCACTGCTGAAGTCGACGGGCCATGCGCTGGCAAAGTCGACATATGCCGAAGACGACCAGAACAAGGTGCCGGGGGTGGAAGGAAACGCCGCAGCGTTGATTGCGGGGTTGGACACGGTGAAGTCTATGATGGACTGCAGCTCCGCCTTGGTGGGCAAACGCCAATCGCTCTTGGTGCCGTACACAAGGTTGGAACAATACGTCTTAGCATTCGCCCACGTATACGCGTTTGCGTCCACGGTCTGCTGCCATTCAAGATCGCTGCGCGAGTCGGTGACTGTGTCTTCTGGACCGTGGTCGTTAACCGTGAAGGTGGAGGGCGAATCGACTGGTGCCCAATCCGCGAATTGACCTCGGCAGGTATAGTCCAGCGAAGGCGCCGCAAAATCTTGGCATGGGTAGTCCGCAGTGCAGACCTGCGTGCCGTCGCACGCGTTAAAATCGCCGCATGTCGGAGACGAGCCACCTGATGAGGCGTAACCGGTAGAACAGGTACAGGTGTAGCCGTTTCCCGGCGTCGGATCCTCGACGCAACCGGACGACGAATCTCCGTTGCTGTCACAGGGATTGCCCAGGCACTCGTCCATGTCGAGACAGTTTGGAGCGATACCGTTCCAAGTGCCGTTCGACAGACATTTTCTGGTTGCCGCACTGGACGGAGCGTAACCGTTGTCGCAGCTGTAGGT